>DBBC01000056.1:13155-31731 GCA_002292025.1 Firmicutes bacterium UBA994 | reverse complement strand
AATAGCGCTATCTCTTCCTCCGGCGTCAGCGGCACGGCCGGGTCGCACAAGAGTTCAACCACATCAAGCAGGGTTATACCTAGCTTTAACTGCCCGTAGTTTAGCGGGCTTACAGTGCCGTTATGGACATACAAGGCGCGGGGTGAGGCGTCGGCCAGCCTAACGCCGGTGTAATTCGCGCCAGCGCTCCAAATGGGTGCCGTGGAGTCAAGTAGCGGAGTGAGCTCACCGTCCTTTGGCATCTCCCCCGCTGACACTAGGAACGCCAACGTACCGGCGATTTGACTGCGGATTGCCGGTGCTGCGTGGCTGCTCGGGTCAGGTAAACTGAGGGCCAGATTACCGCATGACGCGTGAAACACGGCAAGTCTTACCAGCGCATCCTGCAACAACGGAAGGCGCGAGTCACGCGGGCAGGCGTGCAAGGTCGTATCCAAGCGCTTGCTGCCTACAGCGGTCAGAACCGCAATATGTCGGGTGCGGTCGTAGGCAATCAGGCGCGGAAAGAAATCGCCGCAACTTTGGAGAAGCCGCAACTGTTCTATCTCGCGGTCAAACTGCTCGGTTTTTTGTGCAATTAGCTTACGCTCCGCCGTGAGCTCACGTAGGGGGTCTTCTTTGAATCTAGCGGCATCGTCTTGCGGGGTGCTTGGGCCGCCAAGACGCGTCGGGTTCTGCATGGCATTAAAGTCCTCGGCCATATGGGGCTTCTGCTGCTGCTCGCGTTCGCGCTGCAGTGACTCTAAGGGATAGAGAATCTGCACGGTGGCCTGCTGGCGGCTACCATCGTGGAACTCAGCCTCGACATGGTAGCAGACAAATTCCTCGTTGTCTGCCCCACTTAGCCAGAGCGGTATTTTGGCTAGGCGCAATTTGCTTGGGCCTTTACCCGCGCTATCTCTAAGAAACCTCGCCAAATACCGTCGGTTGAGGCGCAAATCCGCGGGCAAGAGCATCCGCCAAATTATTAGAGCTGCCGCTGCTGCTACCAACGCATAGGCATACAACACTAGACCGGATACCCGCCCTTCTTATCCGCGAGGTCAAAATCTATCCCGTATTTAGCAGCGTATCGGTCCTTAAAGAACTTCTGCGCGACCTGGGGGAACAGCGCGTAGGAGAGCACATCTTCCTCCTGCTCCATCAGAGGCGCCACTTCTTTGCGCATCGCGGCCAGCTCAGGCGATAATGTATCGGCGAAGCGCCCAGAAACGACCGGCGTATCCCCGATTATCCTCCGGCGGAAAGCCTCGTCAATCTGCCCGGGAACACGCCCGTACTGCCCGGCGAGGAAGTTCTTCACTTCATTCGAAACCATCTTGTATCGCTCCCCGGCGACCACATTAAGCACGGCCTGCGTGCCGACAATTTGACTGCTCGGGGTAACGAGCGGCGGGAAACCAAGGTCAGCGCGCACGCGCGGCACTTCTGCCAGAACGTCGGGTAGTTTGTGAACTTGATCGCCTAACTGCGAAATAAAGTTCGAAATCATGCCGCCGGGGATTTGGTACGAGATGACGTTGGTGTCAACGTTATAGGCCGTACCTTTAATTTCGGGATAGTTAGCAAGCAACTTCTTCAGGCGTTCGCTCACTCTGGATAACAACTCCAGATCCAGACCTGTATCATAGGGGGTACCTTGCAGCGCGGCGACCATTGTCTCGGTGCAGGGCTGGCTGGAGCCTAAGGCTAGCGGGGACATGGCGGTATCGATGACATCTACACCTGCTTCTACCGCTTTAAGGTAGGCCATTCCGGCCATGCCGCTGCTGTAATGGGAGTGAAGCTCCAGCGGTAAGGAAAACTCTTGCTTGAAGCGTTTGACCAGCTCGTAGGCGTCTTGGGGCGAGATGAGCCCAGCCATATCCTTAATGCAGAGTGAATCTACGCCCATATTCACTATCTCGCGTGCCGTCTCTACAAAGTGCTCGATACTGTGCAGGGGGCTGATGGTGTATACTACTGTGCCTTGGGCGTGCCCGCCGAACTCCTTAACGGCCTTAATGGCGGCTGCCAGATTGCGGGTATCGTTTAAGGCATCAAAGATGCGTATTACATCGATGCCATTCTTGAGGGACAAACGCACAAACTCGCGCACTATGTCGTCGGCGTAGTGGCGATACCCCAGCACATTCTGACCGCGCAGCAGCATCTGCAACGTCGTATCGGGCAAGGCGCGGCGCAAGGCGCGCAGCCGCTCCCATGGGTCTTCGTTTAGAAACCTTAAGCAGCTGTCAAAGGTGGCTCCGCCCCACACTTCCATGGAGTGAAAGCCAACTTTGTTCATATCTTCGCAGATAGGAAGCATGTCCGTCGTTTTGAGGCGCGTGGCCATCAAGCACTGTTGCCCGTCACGCAGAGTAGTATCCATTACCCTTACTTTCACAAATCTCACTCCTACATCGTCTTTTCACTGAGAATACAGTATGCAAATCGCCCAAGATTGGCAAGCCCTGATTGGCGCACCGCCGGATCGATTAGGGCGAGATGTCTGTCTTAGTCAGCATATGATGCCTCGCACACGGCGCAGGGCTGTCTCCACCAGCAATGCAATCAGCTGCGTGTAAGCGATACCCGACGCTTCCGCTGACACAGGGAAGTCGCTGTAACCCGGCGCTAACCCAGGCAAGGGGTTCACCTCAATGACGTAGGGGGAGCCGTCCTCACTGAGCCTAAAATCTACCCGCGCAAAGTCCCGGTAACCTAAGGCGGCAAAGGCGCGCAGGGCGAGGTGACGCATGAAGGTTGCCACAGCTTCGTCTAGCGGCGCGGGACACAGAGAGTTCTCTCGCGCCGTCCATTCCTTTTTGAATTGATAAGTATACATGTTGTTAGCTGAGCCAGGCACTCGTGAGAAGTCGATCTCCATAATCGGCAAGGTAGAAACGTCGGCCCCGTTCCCAATAATCCCGATGGTAAATTCCCTGCCGGCAACAAACTGCTCGACGAGTGCCGGTTGTTTGTAGCTGCGGCAGATAAAATCTATTTGTCGCCTGAGCGCTACCTCGTCGTCGACACGTGAATTAGAACTGATTCCCATAGATGAACCCTCATGCGCGGGCTTCACAATCAGCGGAAAGGTAAGCGCGCGGTCCAAAGGGCTGGCTGGGTCGTAAAACACCTGAAACCGCGGCGTGGGGACGCCTTCATGCAAGAGAATCTTCTTCGTGGTGGGTTTGTCAAGACTGATGGCTAGTGTAAGAACGTCCGACCCAGAATAAGGCAGGCCAATCATCTCGAGTAGCGCCGGAATATGGGCTTCTCTGTTTCTGCCCTTGTACCCTTCGCAGATGTTAAAGGCTAGGTCGAAACTGCCGTGCGTCAGTGGAAACAGAGCGGCCGGGGTGCCTTCCAGACAAGATACCTCGTATCCCGCTTGGAGCAGCGCTTCCCTTATAGCCTCGATGGTGCTCGCTGAGTCTAGCTCAGCGAGCAAGTCAGGGGGGTCATCGTCGCTCTCCTGTGCTTCATGCTTCAAGTTGTAGAGTAAGGCTATTCTAAGTCCCATTTAGCACGCCTCAAATGTATTCTCCGCGCGAATGCAATTTGTCTCTCTCACTCGTGTAGTCGTATCGTTCTAAGAATATGAGCCCACAGCAAGTCTATCCCACTCTTGCCCTGTGAGGAAGTGATCAGCAATTCCTCTGGCGCTAGACGCAAAGTCTCCCCGATAACGCTCAGATGTTGCGCCAGACGAGAACGCACCACTTTATCTGCTTTTGTGGCCACCACCTTCACGGGAATGCCGGTATTTCTTACAAGTGTATGGAATATGCAGTCGTCCGTTGACGGAGCATGACGAATGTCTACCAGCTGCAGCACCAACCGGAGCTGGCCGCGCTTTAGCAAGTAGTCCTGCAGGCGTTGCCGTGTCGCAGCCCGCTCAGTCTGACTAAATTTGGCATACCCATACCCCGGTACATCAACGAGATGGAACTCCTCGTTAATTAGGTAAAAATTCATAAGCCGCGTCTTACCGGGCTGAGCGGAAATGCGGGCTAAGGCGCGCCGTTGCAGCAGGGAGTTAATGAGCGAAGACTTGCCTACGTTGCTGCGACCGATGATCGCGATTTCCGGCAAAGCCCCGGCGGGCATTTGACCAAGTGCTAGCGCTGAAGTGACTAGCTCCGCCGATACCACTTTACCCACGCTGCTCTCCCGGGCTAAATGCTGTTTCTAGCACCTCAGACATGTTCTCTACCAGTCTTACATTTAGTCGACGCAAAATGTTGCGCGGTACCTCCTCGAGGTCGCGCTTATTGTCTTTGGGTACGATTACTGTCTTTACACCTGAACGGTGGGCGGCCAGCAGCTTTTCTTTGAGTCCCCCAATAGGCAAAACCCGTCCACGCAGAGTAATCTCACCTGTCATGGCGACATCCTTGCGTACCGCCCGTTTCGAGAGTGCCGAAGTAAGAGCTGTGGCCAGCGTAATCCCTGCTGAAGGCCCATCTTTAGGTATGGCTCCCTCCGGCACATGTACATGAATATCACAATTTTGGTAAAACTCGGCATCAATACCTAATTCGCCGGCGCGAGAGCGCACGTAACTGTAAGCGGCTTGTGCTGATTCGCGCATGACCTCACCTAGCTGCCCCGTTAAGATAAGGTTACCTTTGCCTTGCATCACGGTAACCTCAACCGTAGCCGTATCGCCGCCTGATTCTGTCCAGACTAGACCGGTAGAAATGCCGATCGCATCGCGCTGCTCAGAGGCGTTAAAGCGATAGCGGGGAACCCCAAGGAATCTTGGCACGTTCTGGACCGTGATGGTGAAGGTCTTAGTGGCCCCGGCGACAACTTCTTTTGCCACTTTGCGGCATACAGCGGAGATTTCGCGTTCAAGATTACGCACGCCTGCCTCACGCGTATATTCGTTAATGACTTTGCGCAAGCCCTGTTCGCCGAAGGTTAGCTGGTCTCGCCTCAGACCGTGTGAGCTAAGCGCCTTAGGCACGAGGTGGCGGTTGGCTATCTGCAATTTCTCTTCTTCCGTATAGCCAGAGATCGTGATGATTTCCATGCGGTCTAACAGAGGCCGTGGGATGCCAAACTTAGAGTTGGCTGTAGTGAGAAACAACACTTGCGATAAATCAAAGGGCAGTTCAATGTAGTGGTCGGAAAAGGTGTTGTTTTGTTCCGGGTCAAGCACTTCAAGCAAGGCGGCCGAAGGGTCGCCGCGAAAATCCATGCTCATTTTGTCCACTTCGTCCAACAAGAAAAGCGGATTACGTGTCTTGGCCTGACGAAGCACCTGAATGATACGCCCAGGCATGGCGCCGACATAGGTGCGGCGGTGGCCGCGAATTTCCGCCTCATCTCGCACTCCGCCTAAAGACATGCGCACGAAGTTACGCCCTAATGCTCTCGCTACTGAGCGTGCTAAAGACGTCTTACCGACGCCAGGTGGCCCTACTAAACACAATATCGGCCCCTTGAGCTGGTTAGTCAAATGACGGACAGCCAAATATTCGATAATGCGCGATTTGACCTTCTCTAGTCCATAGTGGTCTTCGTCTAAGATTTC
The DNA here is from genome assembly GCA_002292025.1 of Firmicutes bacterium UBA994. GTDB lineage: Bacteria > Bacillota > UBA994 > UBA994 > UBA994 > UBA994. The sequence goes on along the minus strand of DBBC01000056.1, from coordinate 26,204 downwards.
CTCCGCCCGCTTGACATCTAAGGAATCTGTTGATAAGTTGCTCCAAGGCAGCGTGAGCACCCAGTCCAAGTAGTTGCGCACTACTACCGCTTCCGCTACGCCTGGCGGCATGCGTTCTAAACGGTCGATTTCCTTATGGCACCGCTCCGCCACCTCCGCTGGCAGCTTCTGCTCCTCTACCTTCTCGCGCAGTTCTTCAACCTCACTGCCGCGATCATCTTTTTGGCCTAGTTCCCGCTGAATGGCCTTCATCTGCTCGCGCAGATAGTATTCACGCTGATTCTTCTCCATTTGCTTGCGCACGCGGCTATTAAGCCTCTTTTCGATATCAAGTATTTCTAACTCGCGCGATAGAAGCTCGTTAAGTAACTCGAGGCGTTCGCTGACATCGACTGCCGTCAATAACCTCTGGCGGTCTTCAATGTTAAGGTTGAGATGAGTTGCGATAGCATCAGATAACTGGCCGGGTTTATCCATGGTACTGATCGTGATAAATATTTCCGGGGAAATCTTTTTGCCTGACTTTACGTAATATTCAAAACTACCAAGCGCCCTACGCATCAGAGCTTCTACATAGACGGAGGCAACATCTTGGTCAGGCATAAGCTCAACCCGTACTGACATATAAGGAATTTCTCGTACCACGCTTTCGAGTCTAGCCCTTGTTTGTCCTTCAACCAGTAGACGCACAGTGCCTGCAGGCAATGTAACCACCTGTTTGATTACAGCTATAGTGCCGACAGCGTGTAAGTCTGCTATGGTTGGTTCTTCCACGCTGATATCTAGTTGCGTCGCCAAAAAGATTTCGCTGTTGGTGCGCAAAGCGGCATTGACCGCGTCAATAGAACGAGGACGTCCAACATCGAGATTAAGGACGCTCGTAGGAAATACCAGATAACCTCGCAACGGCAGTAGGGGGTACTGTGCATATTGTGTGTCCACTGACTAATACGCCTCCTCGGACTTCGCGCCGCGACATAGGCTATGCCTAGACGACAATTATAGTATACGCGACATTCCCCTGGTTCGCTAGAGCAATGCTTGGTCTGTGTATGCGCGAGATTGAATAAAAATGGGACAACTCTACTGTCTAGAGTTGTCCCGTCACTTGGCATTAAGCGGTGACTTCCTTTTTCCTGCGCGGCTTGGCCTCTTCTGTCAACAGAATGGGCGGCTCATTTTTGAGCACAACCTCCTCGGTCACCACACACTTCTTTATAGTCCTGCGGGAGGGCGCATCATACATCACGTCGAGCATGATTTTCTCCATAATCGCTCTCAAACCTCGTGCTCCGGTGTTGCGTTTAATGGCTTCGCGCGCAACCGCGCGCAATGCTTCTTCCCTAAACTCCAGCGCTACCCCATCGTACTCCAATAACTTGGCGTATTGCTTGGTCAGAGCATTCTTGGGCTCCGTTAGCACCCGCACCAACGCGTCCTCGTCCAGCTGATCGAGTGTGGCAATCACCGGGATGCGCCCGACAAACTCTGGGATGAGGCCGTATCTAAGCAGGTCCGCTGGCATCACTTGCCGCAGGAGCTCGCCAATGGGCGTCTCTGAACGGCCCTTAATCTCTGCGCCAAAACCCATGGCCTTCTTCCCGGTACGCGTCTGTATGAGCTTCTCCAAGCCATCAAAGGCCCCGCCGCAGATGAACAGGATATTAGTGGTGTCAATCTGGAGGAACTCCTGATGGGGGTGCTTGCGCCCGCCCTGCGGCGGAACGCTGGCCACCGTGCCTTCGAGGATCTTTAGCAGCGCCTGCTGCACACCCTCGCCCGAAACGTCCCTAGTAATAGATGGGTTGTCGGACTTGCGGGCGATTTTGTCCACCTCGTCGATATAGACAATGCCTCGTTGTGCTTTTTCAATGTCGTAGTCGGCGTTTTGAATAAGCTTAAGCAGAATGTTCTCTACGTCCTCGCCTACATAGCCGGCTTCCGTCAATGAAGTAGCGTCAGCGATGGCGAAGGGCACGTTCAACAGTTTGGCAAGACTCTGCGCCAGCAGTGTTTTCCCAACACCCGTAGGGCCAATCAGAGCAATGTTGCTCTTGGTCAGCTCTACATCATCGTTCTTGTTGCCGGAGTAAATACGCTTATAGTGGTTGTATACGGCCACTGCTAAAATGCGTTTGGCTTCATCTTGTCCGATTACCCATTGGTCAAGAAAAGTCTTGATTTCCGCCGGCTTGGGGATTTCCTTACGCTCCCCTTCCTGCTCATGATGGGATTCTTCTTCCACGATTTCCATGCACAGCTCCACGCACTCATCACAGATGTATACCCCGGGACCTGCAATCAGTTTCTTGACCTGCTCTTGTGTCTTGCCGCAGAATGAGCACTTGACGGCGTTCCTATCGTCAAACTTGGCCATGCCACACCTCCTAGCGTCTCAGTGACTACTTTCTGCGTTGCACTAAGATTTCGTCCACGATGCCATACTCCTTGGCTTGTTCTGCTGTCATCCAGAAGTCGCGGTCAAAGTCTTTAGCTACCTTATCGTTGGATTGACCGGTATGTGTTGACAGTATCCTTTTTAGGGACTCGCGCATACGCAATATCTCTCTGGCCTGGATCTCAATGTCAATGGCCTGCCCCTGCACCCCGCCATGCGGCTGATGAATCATCACGCGGGAATTAGGGAGTGCCATGCGTTTGCCTTTAGCGCCAGCGGCTAACAGCACCGCGCCCATACTCGCTGCCATGCCTATACATATGGTACGCACGTCAGACCTGATAAACTGCATGGTGTCATATATGGCCAGCCCGGCGTCAATATGCCCCCCCGGGCTGTTAATATACAAGTCTATGTCTTTGTTCGGATCTTCGCCCTCAAGGTGCAGCAACTGAGCTACGATTAGATTCGCGACATGATCGTCAATCGCCGATCCTAGAAGTATGATGCGCTCCTTAAGCAAGCGAGAAAAAATATCATAGCTGCGCTCACCGCGGCTAGTTTGCTCAACAACAAACGGAATCAACCCCATACTTGCACCTCACTACTGAATGTTTGCTTGTTCTACGAGAAAGTCTATTGTTTTGCCGGTGCGCAGGCTTTCGTGCACGGCCGCGAGCTGCCCACGCTCTGCGAGCATCGTGCGGATATCGTCAACACCGCGCCCCGTTGCAGCACCCATAGACTTCAGGTAGGCGTTAAGCTCCTTTGTGTCTACAGATATGTTTTCTATTTCGCTTATTTTTTCCAGCACGAGTCGCGTCTTGACGCGCTGCATCGCCGACTCGCGAAACTCACCTCTTAGCCCTTCCGCACTCATGCCGGTACGCTCTAAGTACTGCGTAAGCTTCATCCCGCTCTTAGACAGGTTGTGAGACATGTCCTCGATCATAGAATCGATCTCGCGTTCCGTTAATACCTTGGGTACGTCAAATGAGGTTTGCGCCATAATTTTAGCGATAACGTCGTTCTCCAGTCGCTTCTTGGCATTTTTTTCTGCCGCTTGTGTTAAACGGTCACGCAAATCTGTCATAAACTCAGCCCAAGTTTCAAAGTCCGAGATCTCCTTGGCAAAATCATCGTCCAGTGCCGGTAGTTCTTTACACTTGATCTCATGGAGATTAATCGCAAACACAGCTTCTTTTCCCGCTAAATGTTCCGCGCGGTAATCGGGTGGAAAAGTCACTTGGATGTTGCGGTTCTCCCCTCTAGGCATGCCAACTAGCTGCTCCTCAAACCCCGGGACAAATGAACCTGAACCAAGCACAAGGCTCTGCCTCTCCGCAGTACCCCCGGCAAAATCCACGCCGTCGATTGCACCACGGTAATCGATAAGCACCGTGTCACCGACTTGTGCCTCCGACAAAGCCGAGTCCACTAGGCGAGCATGCCGCTCCCGCAGCCGCGTCAGCTCCGCCTCTACCTCCGCTTCGGTGACGACTGCGCTCTGCTTAGGCACTTTTACGCCCCTATATTCTCCTACGTCAAGCGCAGGCAAAAGTTCCACGGTAAACCGCACTTTCGCTTCTTTCCCCTTGGCAAACTGCACAACATCTATGACAGGGCGATCGAGTGGTTCGACTTTAGTTTCATCAAGTGCCGCTTGATAGGCGTTCGGTAGCAGGGCATCTACGGCATCGTCATATAAGCTCTCTACACCATAACGCGCTTCGAAAACTTGACGGGGAACTTTGCCGCGGCGAAATCCCGGCACATTCAGCTTAACAACGGCTTTGCGGAATGCAGCGTCAAGGGCGGCAGCGACTTGGCTTTCCGCGATTGTGACCTCCAAAAGCATCTTATTATCGTCAAGTTTTTCCATAGCGATGTTCAAACAAACGTCCTCCTCAGACCAAAAAATGTTCTTATTTACTCAGTCCTGTTCGCGTTAACGAAAGACAAAAGGTGGCGCGCCCGGGAGGATTCGAACCTCCGACCACCGGATTCGTAGTCCGTTACTCTATCCAGCTGAGCTACGGGCGCAATATTTGGGGTGGGTAATGGGACTTGAACCCACGGCCCCCAGATCCACAATCTGATGCTCTAACCAACTGAGCTATACCCACCATGTAAATGCGAACTTGATTTTAGCAGATACTCACCCACAGTGCAAGCCACTTCTTGCTTCTTGCTTCTTGCTTCTTGCTTCTTGCTTCTTGCTTCTTGAAAATGGCGCGCCTGGCAGGGATCGAACCTGCGGCCCACTGCTTAGAAGGCAGTTGCTCTATCCACTGAGCTACAGGCGCGTTTGGCAGTTAATATTTTATCATGTGCAGGTAGAATAGCAAAGGCTAGTTTCACAGCGAAAAAAGCGTGGCGTCAATTTCTGTCCCTGTTACTACCAGTAAAGCACAGCTACGTGCCGCCCCTTTCCTGCCGGCATGAGTCGAGCCAGGGTTAACAAACAGGATGCCAAGGTGGCTAAACACCGCTGGCATATGGGTATGACCAAAAACGACCACATTCGCTCTATGCAGCCTTGCCTCCCGTTTCAGGTTTTCGGCGCCCTGTTTGACGCCTTGGAGATGCCCGTGCGTGATAAAGAACCGCTTCCCGGCAAGTTCAACCACTTCGCGGTCAGGCTTTGGCCGTGCGTCACAGTTCCCTACGACAGCTATAACGGGTATAGGGAGAGTGTTGGCCAATGCTTCGCCATCGCGATAGAAATCCCCAACGTGGATTAACGCGTCTAAGGGGCCGAGTTTGCCTAGTGCAGCCTCCATAGACACATAATCCCCATGCGTATCTCCCACCACCCCGATGCGATAACTTTCATTTGACATGTGTGATCAGATCATGCATCGCTTGTAAGGCAACAGCGCGGTGACTAATTTTGTTTTTCTCGTCGAGCGGCAATTCGGCCAGAGTAAGCTGCCTTCCCCGCACTGCGAAAATCGGGTCATAGCCAAAGCCGTACGTCCCGCGTGGAGCGGCGGTGATGTGGCCAAATAACTTGCCCGTGGTCGTTACACATGCCCCGTTTGGGTATACCAGCGTAAGCACAGCGGTGAAGTGGGCTTGCCGCCTGTGACCGGCCCTAGCTAATTTATGCAGCAGCAAGGCATTGTTCTCTTCGTCGGTAGCACTTGCGCCGGCGTAACACTGCGAAAAGACGCCCGGCTCCCCTCCTAAATAGTAGACAAAGAGACCGGAATCATCTGCCAGCGCGGCCTTGCCCGTAGCCCGAGCAGCCGCGCGGGCCTTGATAAGGGCATTTTCGTACAGCGTGCCGCCGATCTCTTCCACCTGCCATGCGGGCAATAACTCCTTGATGGGAACAGTCCCCACGCCACAAGCTGCAAACATGGCTGAAAACTCGGCAAGTTTACCTTTATTGCCGCTAGCTAGGACGATTGGCTCCACCTGCGCCCCCTCCAATCAAAAGGGCTATCTCGCCTAAGCTGTGCTGCTGCAGCCCGACTAAAGTGGCAACTCCTGCTTCGGCCAAACTTAGCATGTCCATAAGCTCCGAACGCGTAAACGTGGCTTCCTCACCGGTGCCTTGAACCTCTACCAGTCGTCCGGTACCCGTCATGACGACATTCATGTCTACTTCCGCCGCAGCATCCTCGTTGTAAGCAAGGTCTAGGAGCGGCACACCCTTCACCACTCCTACACTGACAGCGGCAAGGTAATCGGTGACGGGGAAAACGGCCATGTTTCTTTTTCTATACACGTGGTGCATGGCATCACACAGCGCTACAAAGGCGCCGGTGATCGCAGCGGTACGTGTACCACCATCGGCCTCGATCACGTCACAATCAACCCAAGCGGTACGCTCACCCAAAGCGGACAAGTCGACCACGGCGCGGAGAGATCTGCCAATGAGGCGCTGAATTTCGTGTGTTCTGCCTCCCACAGAGCCTCGTGTGCTCTCGCGCTGGTTGCGCTCGGCGGTGGCTCGCGGCAACATCGCATATTCGGCGGTGATCCACCCCCTGCCGGTATGCTTGAGAAAGGGCGGTACCTTTTCCTCGAGCGAAACCGTGCAGATGACGCGGGTTTTCCCCATCTCTACTAGGACCGAACCTTCCGCATGTCTAATGTAGTCGCGATGAAATTTGACAAGGCGCAGTTCAGCCATTCCTCTACCGTCAACGCGCACAAAAACTCCTCCTCAAATTGTCCCGGCCCTAAGGAGCCCCTAAGAACGGCTCCTATAGTTTACTCCACTGCTACTGTCAATCCGTTGGCCCCCATGCCAAACTTAACTTGCCGCGGTTCAATGGGACAGCCTATCAGTCGTGTTGCGACATGCATAAATCGTGCTATTTCCCCGGATACGTAGAACTTGGTGGTGCCCCCCCCAGAAACTGCCGGCAATATATGTGCCTGTACTTCCCTCGCAGTCTGTTCAGCCGGGTCAACTACTTGTACGCTGGCGGGAACAAGTTGGCTGAGCAGGGGCCGCAAAAATGGATAATGTGTACATCCCAGCACTAAAGTGTCAATGCCCTGCCGCAACACCGGCGCCACGCAATGATGTAAGGCTTTGCTCACGACTGCGCCTTCCAATTCGCCCTGCTCCACCATCGATGCCAAAGAGCTGCATGCTTGACCATACACCTCGATGCTAGGCGAGATTGCGTACAAAGCATCATTGTAGGCGTTCGATATAATCGTAGCCTCGGTGGCTAGCACGCCAATGCGACCATTCAGAGTTGCCTGAGCGGCGGCACGCACTCCGGGCAGAAGCACACCGAATAGAGGTGTTTCATAGCATTGCCGCGCACGCGGCAACACTAAAGCTGAAGCGGTATTACAGGCCATAACAATAGCTCGGCACTGTTCCCGCAAAAGGAAGTCACAACTGCTAAAGACAATGTCCTCCAGCTCAGCTTTGCTTCGCACCCCGTAGGGCATATGAAAGGTATCGGCAAAATAGACGTAGTCTTCTTGCGGCAACACCTTCTGTAGCTGCCGCAGTACCGACAAACCGCCGACACCAGAGTCCAGTAGGCCGATTGGACCCAAATCTACCACCGCCTCTAGTGATTTTTCATGCTATGTGCTTGTGCTAGCTCGGTCGGCGGCAACTTACGCCTGCTGCTAACTACTCCCGCAGATAAAAGACCTGCCCGAGGCAGGTCGTGGCTAGGACTGAGTGACTTCCTCTTGCGTCATTAGTTCGGCGAGGTGCTCAAGGGCCACCACCATATTGGCCGTTTCCTCTCTCGATACACGGTCAAGCACACCAGACAGATACTTTCGTCTTGCCTGCATGACTTCCTCTAGCATTTGATGCCCACGTTCCAGCACCCGCAGGCGAATAACTCGTCGATCATTGGTATCGCGTTCACGCGCCACCAGCCGATTGCGCTCCATGCGATCCACCAAATCCGTGGCGGTGCTGCAGGCCAGATACATTTTCTCCCCTAATTCACCAATCGTCAAATCGCCGTTCTGAATCAGAGTCAGGAGCGCGCTAAACTGTGGAGGGGTGATGCCAAAGTCAGCTAGAATCTCCCGACCCCTCTTTTTGATAACCATACTGACTGTGCGCAGAAGTCTTTCCACGTCGTCGACTGTCTCTCGGAAGCCTTGATCGGTCATGTTCTCATCCCCCTAGCGTCTCGACTAACTCAAATCAAGTCTACCAGAGTCGCGGCAGATCGGTCAATAGCGTGAAACTGATGTCTGACAAGGTTAGAGTGAGGGCGACCCGTTTATAGCTGTGCGCTGTCGATATGACCTCATGTTGGCAGCCCGTAAAGCCTAGCCTTGCAGGACTGCAGAACAGAGCGTTGAACGTATCTAAGCAAGTACGTCAAAGGAGTGGTGTGAGAATGAAAGTGTTTATCAGCGTGGATATTGAGGGCGTGTGCGGTGTTGTCAACAGCGACAGCACCGGCCCGGGGGGTAAGACATATGATGAAGCGCGCCACCAGATGACAGAGGAAGCTAACGCCGCGGTAGAGGGTGCCATAGCGGGTGGTGCCACGAGGATTGTAGTCAACGACAGCCACGGAGGCATGAACAATCTTCTGCTCAAACAGTTTCACCCCCTTGCGGAGGTAATTCTGGGTACGCCGAAACCTTTAATGATGATGCAGGGATTAAACGAAGACTGCGACGCCTGCATGTTCGTCGGGTACCACTCTCGCATGCACGCGCGCGGCATCCTTTCGCACACGATTAGCGGTGGGGTGGTAAGTAACGTGTGGGTTAACGGTGTGCTATGCGGCGAAATCGGCATTAATGCCGGTTTGGCAGGTCACTTTGGGGTCCCAGTTATCCTGACGACGGGGGATAAGGATGCTGTCGAGGAAGCACTGGCATTGCTCCCTAGTGTCGAAGTCGCCGCCGTAAAAGAGGCTGTCACCCGTTATAGCGCCAAGCATTTGCATCCGAAAACCGCCCTAGATCTCATTCGCACGCAAGCAGAACGCGCCATGCAAAAGCGCTCCGCTTGGCAGCCGCTCGTGTTTCGCCCTCCCATCACCATGCGCATCGAATTCCTAAATGCCGGCATGGCAGACGCGGCCGCTTTTCTGCCAGGTGCGCTACGAGTGGACGGAAGCGTCGTGGAGTATACCGCTGATGACTACATTATTGCTTTCCAAGGGCTGCGGGCCATGATTACGCTGGCGGGCAAGTAAGCACAGCCCGCCACCCGTCAGCGCACGAAACCGCGCACTAAAAATGGCGATATCCCTTCGTTATGTTATAATCGTGCAGGAGGTGGTAGTCGTGGGCGCAAAGTGCCGCAAAATCTTGAAAATCGGCAAGCCATTTGAGAAGAAGGTACAGATATCTCTTGCTGCCGTAAAGGCTAAGAAGGCTGACTAGAAAGTCAGCCTTCTCTTTAGCACTAGTCTAGCGCCGGCACTCACAGTACATGGATTGGCGCAGAAATTAAACCTTTATGGATTTGCGCCGGTCCGCAAACTTATTTGTCCTCGCCCCAGCAAAAACTCGCGGATGCCTGCAAAGTGCGCTTCTACCGCGCGGTTAATAAAGTTCTCATCCGCTAACAAAGCGGCGTCCCCCGGGTTAGTCAAAAACGCTGTCTCCGTAAGAATCGTGGGCACCACGGTTGTCTGCAGCACTCTAAAATTAGCGGAGTGCACGCCTCTGTCGCGCAGACCTAAAGCTACCAAACGGCGATGGACGGCTTGTCCGAGCCTGAGGCTGCCGGGAGTGACGCCGAAAAACGTTTTGGTTCCCGATACCTCCGTCAATGGAAAAGCGTTGTTGTGGATACTTACAAACACATCTGCTTGGTTGTCGTGGGCTACCGCAATGCGCGCCTCAAGTGTTGGCCGCACGTCAGCGGTTCTAGTCATATACACTTCGGCTCCGGCGTCCTGTAACAGGGTACGCAGCTTAAGTGCCATTCTTAAATTGACATCACTTTCACGCAAACCATTGGCGGCAATCGCACCGGGGTCGCTACCCCCGTGCCCCGCGTCAATAGCTACTCTGAACCCTAATAAATCCCGCTGTACAGGCCTTGCCTGAGCAGGAACCTCCGGGCTTAAAAAGACGAATGACAGAAAGCTGCCTAGCATATAGCCCTCGCCGGCGGCGGAGGACACGCGCACCCAGTCACCATCGCGTCCCGTAAAAGCGATCACCTGCCCCGCGCGATGCGTAGCGATAACCGGGAAACTTGTGCCCGGGCCGCGACGCTGGTTTACCGCGCTGGCGTCTACACGCACGCTAGCCTGGCCCGACACCATCGCAATGTAGCTCTCCGACACAAAGCCTACCGTGCCGTTTTCTAACATCACTTGTGACCACGGGCCCGAAGCCAGTACTGCGACTAGGGTTCCCTGCGTAAGCAAAGTGATTACCGGAAACTCCGTGCCCTCACCGGCGCGCAAGTTTAGGGCGCTGGCTGTCACACGTGCCAGTGACACCCCCGTTGTTGCCGTAGACTTGGGCGGAGTCCTATCTTCAGTGACAAAATCCCCATACACATAGCCCTGCCAATCAGCGGTCTGTACCTCAAGCCACTCGCCTACATTGCCGGTAACCCGTAGCGACTGCCCACGCTCGGCCACCGTGACTATGGGATAGCCCATACCGGGTCCCTGCCGGACATTGAGCCGCGCTACATCGACGGCAACAGCCCTCGCTACGGTACCGAGCCGAGGACCCTCGACAAGATGCTGGCCAAATACCCAGCCGCTCTTGCCGTCAGAAGTAACCACTTGCCTCCACTCACCTGACGCTCCGACTACTACTAGTGCGGTGTTGCGTCCCAAGGTGCCGAGCACCCTAAAGGATTGCCCCGGACCACTGCGCAAGTTGAGCAGATTGACATTGACTATGCTGGGGGTGGCTGCCCATGCGGAAGACACAAGTATAGTCAGCGCCATGAAAGCCAGCCAAAATGCTATGCGTTTGTGCATGAGCCACCTCCTGTTCTTGAACAAAGTCCTGCCGCAAGGCGTCAGCTGCCGCCTTCCGACACGCACGGCACATATTCTCGCTGTCCATAGGTTTTTCCTGCTGCAAATTTCAGAGGATACGCAGGAACAATAAAGAATACTGCGTATGAGGCAGCAACTGATAAGAATCTTCATGACAAGTTCTGTCTGTAAACGATGGGGGGTCTCGGTTTGCCCGGTTATATATGGGATATCCAGCGCTTCTGCACCCATGACGGTCCTGGGATTCGCAGCACTGTATTCTTCAAAGGATGCCCCCTCTCCTGCCGGTGGTGCCATAATCCCGAAAGCCACTGTCAGATGCCACTGCTCACTCTGACTACGGAAAAGTGTCTCTGTTGTGGTCTGTGCCTGAAGGCATGTGCCTCAGGGGCACTGGCACTAGGTCCGAAAGGCCCAATTATCCAGCGGGAACTTTGCCGATACTGCGGTGCCTGTCAGGAAGTCTGCCCCACGGAAGCGCTGCACCTTGTGGGCATGCAGGTTACAGCAGATAAAGTGATGGGTGAGGTTCTTAAAGACCGCGCTTTCTACGAGCAAAGCGGCGGCGGGGTGACCTTCTCGGGAGGGGAGCCTCTCTTACAGCCACACTTCCTGTATGAGTTATTATGCTTTGCCCGTTCCTCGGGCCTGCATACCGCAATCGATACCTCCGGCATGGCCCCTTGGGACGTGCTAAATACACTCCGGCCGCTTACCGACATCTTCCTCTACGATATCAAGCATATGAACGGCTATAAGCACCACCAACTCACCGGTGTTCCTAATGGTCTAATCCTCTCTAATTTGCGCGCACTACGCAAGGTTCATGTCGACATTGTGCTGCGTGTACCTGTAATTCCAAAACTTAACGACGATCAGGATAACCTCGAAGCGGTCCGTGACCTAGCTGTGGAGCTAGGTATAGCTAAGGTCCACCTGTTGCCTTACCACGTATTTGGCAGCGACAAATATGAACGTCTGGGGCTCCTTAATAAGATGCACAGCGTGGCGGCACCATCCAGCGACGAGCTAGCAAGAGTTAAAGACATCTTAGAGCATCCGGGCCTTGAAATAAAGATTGGGGGGTAAACAGTGAGCGATATTCAACGCGGCATGAACGAGCGAATCCGCAGATTAAGGGAACAGAGTGAATCGGCAATCCCGCGCGTTAGCCTAGAGCGAGCCAGGCTAGTCACGGAAATTTATCAGCTGTATGCCGGCAAAGTGTCCACCCCCATGCTTAGAGCCCTCGCCTTCCGACATATTTGTGAGAACAAAGTCATTAGCATCAGCCAAGGCGAGTTGATTGTAGGGGAACGCGGCGAGGGGCCCCAAGTGACCCCCACCTACCCTGAGCTCTGCTGCCACACACTGAGTGACCTGCAGGTAATGAATGACCGCGGCAAGATAGCGTTCCAAGTAGACGACGCGGCCAAACAGCTCCAAGCGGATTACATCATCCCCTACTGGCAGGGTCGCTCCGTCCGTGACTTGCTCTTTAACCTTATGGACAAGGCGTGGAAGGACTGCTACAGCAGTGGCGTCTTCACCGAGTTTATGGAGCAGCGCGCACCGGGCCACACCGTTGGCGACAGTAAAATCTTTAGCCAAGGTTTTTTGGAACATATTGCTGCCATCGAGCAACACCTTGACTCGCTTGATTATTTAATAGACCACGCGGCTTATGAGAAAGCTGAGCAGTTAAGAGCTATGGCCACATGCGCTCGTGCTATCATCCGCCTTGCCGAACGCCACGCCGAAAAAGCCCGAGAGCTAGCCGCACACGAAACAGACCCTGCCCGTAGGGCCGCGCTTGAGCAAATTGCCTCTATCTGCGCCCGCGTGCCCGCCCATGCACCCCGCACTTTTTGGGAGGCGTTGCAAGGCTATTGGTTTGTTCACCTTGGGGTCATCACCGAACTCAACACTTGGGATGCCTTTAACCCCGGCAGGCTAGACCAGCACCTCCTCCCCTTCTACCGACAAGGGTTAGAAAGCGGCACCCTCACTCGGGAATCGGCTAAGGAACTGTTGGAGTGTTTATGGGTGAAGTTCAATAACCAGCCTGCCCCGCCTAAAGTAGGTATCACCCTGCAGGAGAGCGGAACCTACACTGATTTTGCCAACATCAACGTGGGTGGTCTCAAGCCTGATGGATCAGACGGAGTTAACGAGGTTTCCTACCTTTTGCTTGAGGTCATCGATGAAATGCG
>DBBC01000056.1:0-12737 GCA_002292025.1 Firmicutes bacterium UBA994 | reverse complement strand
AAGGGTTGGGGACAGCCCTCGGTCTTTAATGCCGACGCGGTTGTTGAGGAACTTCTTAGGCAGGGCAAATCTATCGAAGACGCTCGTTCAGGCGGTACCAGCGGCTGCGTAGAGACCGGAGCCTTTGGCAAGGAGGCCTACATTCTGACCGGCTACTTTAACCTTGTCAAAGTCCTTGAGATTACCTTGAATAACGGTGTGGACCCGCGAACCGGCCAGCAACTGGGCCCCGCGACGGGTGCGGCCTCTAGCTTCTCTTCTTTTGATACGCTGCTTGGTGCTTTCCGCACCCAACTACACTACTTTTTAAATATCAAGATCCGCGGCAACAATATTATCGAAAAGCTCTATGCCACCCATATGCCCGCCCCGTTCCTGTCACTGGTGATTGAGGACTGCATAAAGAACGCCAAGGACTATAACGCAGGCGGGGCACGGTACAATACTACCTACATTCAGGGTGTCGGCATTGGCTCTGTCACGGACATGCTTTCCGCTATCAAGTATCACGTGTTCGACCGCCACAATCTGAGCATGAATGCCCTGCTCGACACTTTAGCCCAAGACTTCGCCGGGCAGGAGCATATACGGCTTCTCCTGCATAACAAGACCCCCCGCTACGGCAATGACGACGATTATGCCGACGAAATCATGGTAAAGGTATTCAACATGTTCCACGACGCGGTGGACGGCCGCCTTACCCCGCGCGGCGCCACCTACCGCATTAATATGCTGCCTACTACCTGCCACGTCTATTTTGGCGCGGTGGTGGGCGCCACCCCCGACGGTCGCAGAGCCGGCACTCCGCTCTCTGAGGGCATCTCCCCTGTGCAAGGTACGGACCGATTGGGGCCTACAGCCGTATTAAAGTCTGCGTCCAAAATGGATCATCTCCGCACCGGCGGCACGCTCCTCAACCAAAAGTTCGCTCCGTCGGTCTTTGCCGGACAAGAAGGCCTCAAAAAACTGGCCCATCTTATCCGTGCCTATTTTAAACTGGACGGGCACCATATCCAGTTTAACGTCATCGACGCTGCCACCCTGCGCGAAGCCCAGAAACGTCCCGGCGACCATAAAAACCTTATCGTGCGTGTGGCTGGCTATAGCGACTACTTCAATAACCTGAGCACCGCTCTGCAAGAGGAAATTATTGCCCGCACCGAACACCGGGACACATAGCCTTGCGGGACGTTTGCAACTTGAACAGGTCACCATTAGGTGTGAGTTCACCACGGGAGGTATTATATTGACGAACACAGACTATCGTTATGGGCAGCCTGCCCAATCTGAGCGCAATATCCTAGACTATGTTCCCAATCTTGCAGCCATGGTCCAGCAGCGCTCCGGTGAGTTGCGTGAGGTGGTGGAGCGGTTTAGCTGCGACCGTGATGCGCTCCTACGCTTCTACGATGTGCCGGGCTCTCCCCTTCAACTTGCGCGCCAACCTGTCCCGCACCCTGCTGCCGCGGGACTACCAGAGCAACTGGAAGTTCTGCGGTGAGACTCCCTAACTGCGCGGCGAGGCGCCAAATACAGACCCGCATGTGTTCATTAAAGGACTTTACGGCGTGCATATCGAAAGAACTTAAACTAGCACGATTAAGGAGTTAGATATGCGCAGAATACCAACTACTTTCCTTAAACCTGGCATGTGTGTAGCTCGCCCGTTATATGGTAGTGCCGGACAAGTTCTGTTGCAACGCAATGTCAGGCTGACGCACCGCTATATCGCCCAGCTTAAGAGCCTTGGTGTGCCCTTTCTCTACATCGAAGATAATCTCTTAGACGGATATCGCGTGGATGATGTCATCGCCGATGAGACACGCGCAGGCGCTGTCCTGAGAGTGCGCACCATGGTGAATGCCATGGAAACGCCTAATCCTGTTGCCTATGTGTCGCAGCGTACCAAGGAAGTGTCACGCACCGTTGACGCGATCGTCGATGAGTTGCTCCGCCAGCGCGAGCTGATGGTCAATCTCACCGACATCCGTCTTGAGGGTGATTATCTTTTCGGTCATTCCGTCAACGTATGCGTATTGGCACTAATTACAGGCATCACCTACGGCCTAAACAAAGAACAGCTAAAGCAGCTCGGACTTGGGGCCATTATGCTGGATGTAGGCATGAGCGCAATACCGCAAACGATTTTGCGCAAACCCACCCTGCTCACCGCCCCTGAGTTTGAGGAAGTTAAGCGACATGCTTCGGCAGGCTATGAGATACTGTCAGCCCTACCAGAAGCTAGAGATGTAGCGCACGAACACCACGAACGCTACGACGGTTCCGGTTATCCACACGGCAAGCAGGGCAATGAGATTAGCTTGTATGCGCAATTAGCATCTATATGCGACGTCTACGATGCGGTAACGGCTGCAAGGGTGCATCGTTCCGCCTATCCGCCGCACGAAGCACTGGAGCTCTTGGCTGGGTCTGGCAATAGCTCTTTTTCCCTCCAAGTGATCGCTGCATTCCTTGAAAACGTGGCCGCCTACCCCACGGGGTCGATAGTCAAGTTCTCTGATAACCGCATTGGCATTGTCTTAAGTACCCCCAGAGGATTTTACAAATACCCTCGCGTCAGGATGCTCTATGACGAACAAGAGCAACCATACCGCGTGCCGCAGGTGATCAATACCTCAGACCACCCCACCTTGGTAGTCAGCCGCGTTTTGTCGGAAGCCGAGTTTGCTCTGTACCGCAGGGGCCTGATTAGCTGAGCCGCTCTCTAGACCACGTGCTCTCGGCATAGCGCATCAAGAACCGCCATTCTCTCTCTGTGGTCGCGCCGTGCACGTTCCGCGCCAACAATGGACAATGCTTCCGCGCACGCTTCTTCCATTCGTGCATTTATGATGATGTAGTCGTAATGCTCTGCGTAGCGCATTTGCTCTATGGCGTTGTTAATGCGGTTTGTTAGATTAGCTTCGGTGCTGCGTTTCTCGATGCGCTCCACCATCTCCTCTAATGAAGGCGGCGCAATAAATATACTCACCAAGCGTTTAGCGCGCCCTTTATACTTAAACATGCCCTTGTAGTCAAGTTCCATCAGGCGATCCGGACCAGCATCAGGATTAAAGCTCGGAGAGCCGTAGAAGTGATCCCGATACACCTGTTCCCACTCCGCAATGTCACCGGCGTCAACCTTGTCTAAGAAGCACGCTTGCGAGACAAAGTTATAGTCAAAGCCGTGCTCTTCGTTGGCGCGCGGCGCACGCGTTGTGTATGTAGCAATTTTTACTATATCAGGGAATTGCTTTACAATGGCCCGCATAATCGTGCCCTTGCCGGAACCTGACGGCCCTGTCACCACAAAGAGAATCGCATCCCGCATCGCTCGTCCCCCCGCGCTCAGTTGAGCTATTATACCACACACATGCCCTGAGATAATAAGGCTGGTTCTCTTGCGCCGACGATGCTAATCTAAAATCATAAGTCGAAAAGCAAAAAGTGTGTTACTATAGGTCAAACTTAACTAGGAGTGTTGGTGATGTCTGACGCGCTGTCAATGCTGCAAGAACGAGGATTTATCAAGCAGACTACGCATGCCGAGCCGCTGCAAAGATTTTTGGCCAACGAAAAAGCTACTGTCTACGTTGGTATTGACCCGACTGCAGATAGTTTGCATGTCGGTCACTCCATATCGCTTATGGCTTTAGCACATCTCGCACGCGCAGGCCACCGCCCGATTGTACTGCTAGGCGGAGGCACCGCCCTGATTGGCGACCCGAGTGGCAAGACCGATATGCGCAGTATCATATCTGCGCGCCAAATTAGCGACAACATCAACGGCATCCGCGCCCAAGTGGAGCGCGTGTTTTGTTCAGGCGCAGGCGATGCCCTAGTGCTTGACAACGCCGACTGGCTGCGAGAGAAGAACTACATCGACTTTTTGCGTGAAGTGGGGGTGCATTTCTCCGTCAACCGCATGTTAACTGCCGAATGCTATAAAGGGCGTATGGAGAAGGGCCTCAGTTTTATCGAGTTTAACTATATGCTGTTGCAGTCCTATGATTTTTTGCACCTGTACCGTCACTACGGTTGTCGGCTGCAACTGGGGGGCGATGACCAATGGTCAAACATTCTCGCCGGAGCAGACCTAATTCGCCGCGTAGAACAGGTAGAAGCCTATGGCATTACTTGGCCGCTGGTAACCACCGCCAGTGGCAGCAAAATGGGTAAAACCGAAGCCGGGGCTGTGTGGCTAGACCCTGCCCGTACCAAGCCCTACGACTTCTATCAGTACTGGCGTAACACACATGATGCAGACGTCAAAAAGTATCTGGCCATGTTTACTTTTCTCTCTATGTCGGAGGTAAACAGGCTAGGCTCGTTAGAAGGACGGGACTTAAACGCGGCAAAAGAAATACTGGCATGGGAAGTGACAAGCATTATCCACGGTCAGTCCGCAGCAAATGAGGCCCGGAACGCGGCGCTCGCGCTATTTGGTGGCGGCGAGAACAACGAAGGTATCCCCGCTGTGCACTTTAGCAGCGAACTGCTTGCAGCCGGGCTCTCAATTATTGATCTGCTCGTCGGCAGTGGCATTATTTCGAGCAAAGGCGAGGCTAAACGCTTGGTTCGAGGCGGTGGTCTCTATATTAACGAGATGCGTGTGGACTCACCTGAGCAGAGAGTAGATATGGCCAGTGCGCGCGACGGTGTAATTGTAGTTCGCCGTGGTAAGAAACAATATACCCATATCCGCGTTCAAGCATAAGCGAGGTGATTGGGCTATACAAACGGCCAACTCTATGAATCCAGAAAACAATAGGAGTGATAAAAATTGCTGAAAAAGTCTTTGGTCGGTCTTGCCGTCTTGGCAATGTTGGCAGCTACGTTTTTTGGGCTGCCCTTAGCGGAAGCCAGTGCCCCTATTCGTGTCACAATTAACGGCGCTCCTCTGACGATGGACGTAGCTCCGACTATTCAGAACGGCCGCACCTTAGTGCCAATGCGCTCTATTTTCGAGGCGCTTGGCGCGGCAGTGCACTGGGATGAGGCCACCAGAACCATCCGCGCCTATCGCCGCGAAGACGCCATTGTCCTCGAGCTTGGCAACCGCACGGCCTGGGTAAATGGTCCTTCCCGCCAGCTAGACGTAGCCCCGGTGGCTATCGCCGGCCGTACTATGGTACCGCTACGCTTTGTGGCCGAAGCATTAGGCGCGGACGTGGCTTGGGTTGACGCCACTCGCACCGTAACTGTGCAGCACACCCCTTACACACCAAAGCCCATTGGCGGCACCATTACTTTTGGGGCCACGGTTGAGCCGGTTATCCTTAACCCCATTCTCAGTACCGATACCGCATCCGCCGCTATCCACGGCCAGACTAACTGGGGCTTAGTCCGTCTCGCAGCTGACCTTACCTTGCGCAACAACATTGCTGACCGTTGGATCTGGGACCACGCCACCCTCACTTGGACTTTCTGGCTCAGACCCGACATTAGATTCAGCGACGGTCGTCCCCTGACCGCACGCGACGTTAAGTTTACTTTTGATACCATCATGCACACCGACTACGATGGGCCGCGCCGCCCAGTCGTAGCGCACATAGCGGAAATCACCACGGAAGGTGACCATATCGTGCGCTTCAGGATGCGCCAAGTTGATGCCCCCTTCCTTTTGAACATCGGCTTGGGGATTATCCCCTACCATCTCCTCGGCCGCGTACCGGTGCGCGAGTTGCGCGCGCATGCCTTTAGTCGACAGCCTGTCGGCGCTGGCCCCTATCTCTTGGACCGCATCGTCCCAGGCCAGTTCGCTGTGTTGCGGCGTAATCCAAACTTCTGGATGGCACCGCGCCCCTATATCGAGACAATGGTCTTTAGGCGTTATGGTGACGCTCACGTAATGCAGGCCGCCTTTGAAGCCGGAGAGATTGACTGGATGGGCATGACAGCTGACGCAGTTGAGCGCGTGCAGCGCGAGTTCGCAGGCCGCGTTAACTTCCGCGAGCATCCCATTCACGGCTACCATTACATGTCGCTGAACCTTATAAACCCCATCCTGAGCGAGCGCCGCGTGCGCGAGGCCTTAAAGCTCGCCCTGGACAGGCCAGCGATAGTACGGGCTGTGATTAACGACAGAGGCGCCGTAATTAACTCCCACCAGCTTCCCACCAGCTGGGCCCACGGTGCGCCTAACCTTAACCCGTACGCTTTCAATCCAACCCGTGCTAGGCAGCTGCTAGACGAGGCCGGGTGGCGCATCCCCGCCGGGCAGACGATTCGCCGACGCGACGGCTCCCCTACAGGCGACCCGCTGCGACTTGGTATTTTAAGACAGGCCGGTCATGTTATTTGGGGAGACGTTGCTGCCATGGCCGTACGCCAATGGCGTGAAATCGGCATCGACGCCTTTGACCGCCCTACTGAGTGGTCTGTTTTGATCGGCCACTCCCACCACGGCCGCTTTGACATCATGTTAATCAGCTGGGCGTTAGGTCTAGACCCCGATCCTTTCCCGTTCTTCCATTCCTCGCAGGGAGCACTCCACCCCGACGGCAGAACCGTCGGCTTTAATCGCAAGCGTTTCAACAATGCCGAAGTCGACAGGCTGATCGAAGCCGGACGTGCTACGGTAGACATTGCGGAGCGTCGCACCATTTACCATCGAGTAGACCAGATTCTCAACTACGAACTGCCATACATCTGGTTGTTCCAGACCCATGCGATGCGTGGCGTATGGGGGCACATCGGCGGCATTACCGAATCGCCCATTGGCACCGTCCTCGGGGAGGCCATGTACATTCGGAGGTAGTTACTAGAAGAGGGGCAGAGCTACGCTCTGCCCTTACTTTCGTTTAGGCCATATGAACCCGTGTAAGCATTTTGCTCTCCTAGTAGGATAGGCAGCTGTGCGAGGACGGTTGGAGGCAACGATGTCAGTAGATTGGACGATATAGAGGGAGTCAGAGGTGAGTCTTTTTTGAACTTAAGTGAGGCCGTAGGTCAACTTTTCCTCATCGGAATACCGGGAAAATCGCTGGATTCAGAGACAATACGCCTCCTTGAGTTTGTGCGGCCGGGGTTCGTCATCCTGTTCGCTAGGAATGTGGAGAACCCCGCGCAAGTGAAGGGACTTTTAGATGACATAAACAAGTTGCTCCCTTACAAACCGGTCTTCGCTATCGACCAAGAAGGGGGCATGGTCTCCCGCTTGCGGAGTGGGTTCACTGTTTCGCCCAGTGCCATGGCTTTATCGGCAACGGGGGACGCGGGCAACGCGCGGAGAGCGGCGGAAATCCTAGCCCAAGAAATGAGCGCTGTAGGCATAAACTGGAACCTCGCCCCTGTAGTCGATATCAATGTAAACCACCGCAACCCGGGGATCGGGGTTAGGAGCTTCGGCGACAACCCTGAGATCGTGACGGAATTTGCCGCTGCTTTCATCGATGGGATGAACCGGCACGGCATACTGACCTGTCTCAAACACTTCCCGGGGTTGGGACGGGTGGACGCGGACCCCCATTTCGAACTGCCGGTCTTAGATTTGTCCGCAGACGAGCTGCTAAGGTTCGAGCTGGTCCCTTTTTGTCGCATCCGCGCGGAGAGCGTGATGCCGTCACACATCTATCTCCCTAAGCTGCAGACTAAGCGTGGACCCGCTTCTACGGCCGAAGAGGTATTGACCGGTCTTGCTAGGCGAAAGTTGGGTTACGAAGGTGTGTTGGTAGCGGATGACCTTTTAATGAACGGGGTTACGAATTACTGCACAGTCGAGGAGGGAGCGGTGCAAGCATTTCGGGCGGGGATGGACGTGCTCTCCCTCTGCCACCGACCGGAGATCCAACACGCAACAAAAGACGCGGTGCAAAAGGCGGTGGCGAGCTCCCCCGCCTTACAGGACCGACTGGTCAACTCGCTGGGTCGAATTGCAAAGTTTAGGGAGCGTGCGCTTTCCGCCCCACTGTCTTCATTTGACAAGGTCGGCAGCCCGGAACACATGGGAGAAATGGAACGGATATTTGATAGCTCCGTGACGGCGATCCTAGGTGACCCACAGATGCTGCCACTCGACACTGACCTAATAACAGCGGTCTACTCTGTACGCTTGCCCCGCGTGTCCCAAGGGGAAGGCCCCGCGCAGAAAGGGATTCCTTGGGTCGCTCAAGTCCTTGCGGAGAAATCCCGCACAGCTGTGCTCGATTTCCCAGTGGAAATGTCCACAGAAGAGGCCGTACGACTAGCCGCGGTCGCCCCGGAAGGGGGCCTCGTGGTCGTGGTCACGGCCAACGCACACCTGCATGCAGGGCAGACCGCCTTAGTCGAAGGACTGACGCGGCGCGCACAAAGCTCATTATTGATAGCGTTACTCAGCCCTTATGACTGTTTCATCTCGGGTGTGGAAAACTGTCTTATCAGCTATGGATATGAAGTGATGGCGCAACAGAGCCTGCTGAAGGTACTGCACGGAACTATCGCGCCGACCGGCAAACTCCCTGTGGGTCGCCCGCGTGAAGGAGTGGGTAAATGTTAGTTCTGCTCGAGACCGAAGCGCTTAATCCGAAGACATCGGCTTTTGACAGGCTGCCTGTCGGTGAGCTGCTGCGGATCATGAACGAGGAGGATGCCTCTGTTCCCCTTGCTGTGCGCGAAGCGCTTCCCGCCATCGAGCAGGTAGTTGACATCTGCGTCGATTCCCTAAACCGGAGCGGGAGGGTGATCTATGTCGGCGCAGGAACGAGTGGCCGGCTCGCTCTGCTGGACGCGGCTGAAGTTGTGCCCACGTTCGGTATGCCGGAAGGGATTTTCATCGCGGTCATCGCCGGAGGAGCGGAGGCGTCGGTTAGAGCATTAGAGCGGGTGGAGGACAGTGCGGAGGCAGGAACACGGGACATAGCACGCCTCCAACCTACGGCAAGCGACGTCGTGATCGGCATCTCCGCCAGCGGAAGAACACCGTACGTCGAAGCGGCGCTGAGAACAGCCCTCCAGTGTGGGGCAAAAACGGCTCTCATCTGTAACGTTGCAGATCCTGCCATAGGTCACAGTGCAGACGTGGTTATCTCGGTGCGGACCGGGCCGGAGGTCGTCGGCGGGAGCACTAGGTTAAAAGCCGGTACCGCGCAGAAATTAGTTCTCAATATGATCAGCACGGCGGCGATGACCAAGCTCGGCCGCGTCTTCGGGAACCACATGATCTGTGTCAAGGCTACTAATGAGAAGCTCCTCCTGCGGGCAGTGCGCATCGTCACTGCGGTGACCGGGGTCACAGAAGAAGCTGCCGGCTGTGCTTTGATAGAAGCGGAACAGGACGTCAGGCTGGCAATTTTAATGGTTATCACTAGGCGAACGAAAACCGAATGTGAAGCCCTGCTGCGCGAGAAATCAGGGAGCCTCCGTGGGGCCATCGAGTCGCTAGAGAGAAAATAAGTCCTAGTTCCGGAAGGAGGCGTGCTCCTATAATAGTGCTTGGTATTGAGGGCGGCGGGGCGAGCACTAATGTGTCGGAAGTCACCCCCCAGAGCATTAAAAGAAAGACCTACCCGCTCGGGATGAACCTCGCAACTGCGGGATCGGCGGCAGAGCGCCTCATTGGGATGTTACAGAATGATTTCGAGACTGCCGATGCCATAGCCTGTGCCAGTTCAGGGGCCTGCAGCGGCAAACGCAAAGAAACACTCACAGCGCTGTTGCGAACCCATTACCCGCGGGCAGACCTCAGGGTGATGAGCGATGTTGAAGGCACCTACACAGTCTGTCTTGGGGACAGCCCCGGGGTTGTAGTCATAGCCGGGACAGGGTCAGTCGTCTACGGGAAAGATGCAACCGGACGCTCGCATCGTGCCGGCGGATGGGGATACATCTTCGGTGACGAAGGCGGTGCTTTTTGGATCGGGAAAGAATTGGTGGGAGAATCTCTGCGCTGGCTAGACGGACTTACAGCGTACGACCCAGTTTTTGACGTCTTGCTGACACACTTTCAGGTCCGGCACATCGAAGAGCTGGTGGACCTGCAAACGCAAGCGGACTTCAGAGCAAAGATCGCCTCGGCCACGCGCATCGCTTTGCATGCCCCGACTGACCTCGTAATGAAGATAGTCGACCGCGGAACCGCACTCCTCGCCCAAAGGACGCTGAAAGTGATAGAGGAAATCGGTCCGGTTGATTCCGTCCACCTCTATGGCGGCAACTTTCGGTCCCGTCTATATCGCACCTCATTCACCCGGCATCTGCGCGGATTGCGAGTCAGTCTGTTCCGCGGCAAGGTGGACGAGGCATTAGCCGTGCGGTTGTACGCAGAGTTAATGGATCCACTGACATGCTCATAGTCGGGTTGATGTCCGGAACATCGTTGGACGGGGTCACAGCGGCGCCCGAATAATGTCCCCAGCGCCACCGGAGCGAGAAGGCCAGTGGTACTAGGGAAGATATCTTGGGGTGATAATGCATGAACACGCGTTACTTGGCGGCTATCGACGACCCACACGATGCGAGAATAGACTCAATCCGATTAGGATGCATAGACGCCTTGCTCGAAACGCATATAGCTGCTGGGACCTTCCCCGGTGCAGTGGTGTTGATCGCACGCTCCGGGATGATCGTCAAGCACGTCTGTTTCGGATCGGCAAGCGAGACCCCCGACCGGCGGGCAATGACCCTAGATACTATCTTTGACCTAGCTTCTTTGAGCAAGGTAGTGGTAACTGTCCCGCTCGCGCTGCAGCTGGTGGAGCGAGGTCTATGGCGATTGGACGATCCGCTGAACAGATTTCTCCCGCGGTTCGCTGACCCTGCAGTGACAATCCGGCATCTCCTCACACACACGGCGGGGCTTCCCCCCTGGGCTAACCTCTTCTGGCGCGGCCGTGGAAAAGGGAAGGTCTTAGAGCAGATCTACGAGAACAGATGGCCGATCGCCTCGCTCCTGTTCCCGCCGGGGCAGCGGGTGCTCTACAGCGATCTGGGGTTCATCTTGCTGGGTGAAGCCATCGTTCAAGTAACGGGCGAATCGCTGGACCGTCTTGCTCAGGAGTGGATCTTCACTCCCCTAGGAATGAAGGAGACTGCCTTCAATCCAGCTCATGTGCTGCAATCACGCATCGCGGCGACTGAGGACGACCCTGATCGGGGAGGCGTTCTGATCGGGCAGGTGCATGACGAAAACGCCTGGGCCATGGGCGGGGTGAGTGGACACGCCGGCCTTTTCTCCACCGCATTCGATCTCGCTGTCTATGCCCAAATGCTTCTCAATGGCGGTCTCTATGGCGAGGAAAGGGTGCTGAGCTTCCGCTCGGTCAAGTTGATGACTTCCCCCCACACCAAGGGGTTGAACGAAGAACGAGGGTTGGGTTGGCTCCTCCAAGCCGAGAACAGCACTTCGGCCGGTGACATGCTGTCAGAGGAGGCCTTCGGCCACACTGGTTTTACTGGGACCTCGTTGTGGATCGATCCCCGTTATGAGCTTATTGTCCTGTTATTGACCAACCGTATTCACCCGACGCGAGAACGTGGGGCAAAGGAAATTCGGCTCATACGGAAGTTGGTAAATAACCTAGCCGTGGGGGCGATCCGCGATGGGTAATCTCTTTCCGCACAGTGTAAAGGGGCACATAACGCACACCACATTATCGCCCCTTCGCTGAAAGAGCTCGACAAATTTGTCGCCGATCATGTCGTCTATTCTCGGCCTAGACAAGGATTGTCGTGACATCAGATGGGAGCTTGCCGCGTCGAGCGCGTTTCTCGCGGCAGGAGCCGTATTTGCAAGCACAGACTCAAAACGAGAAGAAACCCCTGTCCGCGCGGACAAGGGCTTCTTTTCGCTGCGATGCACGTTAAGTCCTTCAGGGTAGCAAACGGTTAAACAACACCCGGTACTTAATGCGGTAAATTTCAGTGTTGTCGATAGTGCCTTGCACCATCTCCGAGTGCAGGCCAAAGGCACGCACTATAATGCTACCGGAGTGGTCTGCCCGCATGGACCAAGTTACGGCAAAGGGCCAGCGGCGGCCATTGCGGTCGGGCGCGGAAAGGAAGGGCGGCGTACCGGTGCCGTCGCGTCCGTCAATATATTCGACAAAGTACACCTCTCCGGCACGGTTGCGCAGCTCCTGCGTTGCGCGCACGTTACCGGCTGCGTCCACGGGAGGATTACCCATAATGCTAAAGCCGCTAGCCTCGCTGTCTGCTGCCGTAATAACGAGTGTGTTAAGCTGCGTTCTGGCAAAAGCTACAGCCACACCGATGGCGTCATCCGCGCGCTTGGTGGCCTCGATGGTGCCTCGCGCGTTGAGCGAAAAGTTCGCCAAGTTGTCGGTGCCCTCTTCTTCTGCTACTAAGTAAAAGCCCTTAGTTTGGTTGCGGGACAACAATCTGATGGCAACCTCGGTCATTTGGGCAAAGGTAGGCGCATTCGGGTCAAAATCCGGTAGATTCTCCGCTCGCAGTTGCTCTTCGGTATAGGTGTAGCGCGGACTGGCTTCTTCGTTGTTGTCGTTGTAGGTGTCGTGGGCGGCAAATATGCCTAATACTCGCGTTGTGTCAGCAGGAAGATTAAGCAACTCTTGCCGGGTGTAGATTACCCGGTAGCCCCGAGCCTGAGCCTCAGTAATGAGGTTGACGCCGTCTGTTCTTCTCCCGCGTACACCATGGCGTCCTACAACTGTGTTAGGCAGGAACCAAACTTCACCGCCGCCAAAGATGACGTCAATTTCCTGTCCCGCCGGGCGAATGATTAGTTGATGTGCTATACCGAGATGGTCGGCGCGATTGGCAACACTTGCGCCCCACAC
>DBBC01000109.1 GCA_002292025.1 Firmicutes bacterium UBA994 | reverse complement strand
GTCCACCGTAGGCAGGGTCATTACCCCCGGCCGCGGGCGGGAGCTCTTCTTAGCGACAACCACAGGTACGTCCGACACCGACCGCATTTTAGCCATGGTCAAGAACGCCATTTACGGTGTCGCGGTGGCCAAGGCCAGCGGCATAGCTGAACCCACAGTAGGCATTCTCAATCTTGACGGCGCGAGAGCGGTGGAGCGCCATTTGCAGAAACTCACAGACAACGGCTATCCGCTCAAGTTCGCACATTCCGTGCGGCAGGACGGCGGCTCTGTCATGCGCGGGAACGACCTCTTGGTGGGCGCGCCCGACGTCATGGTCACCGATACGCTGACCGGCAATGTGCTGATGAAAGTATTCTCCGCCTACACTACAGGTGGAGACTACGAAGGGCTAGGCTACGGATATGGCCCAGGCGTAGGCGAGGGCTACGACAAAATTGTCTTGATTCTCTCCCGCGCTTCCGGCGCACCCGTCATAGCGGGAGCCATCAAGTATGCGGGGGAAGTGGCCAAAGGCAAACTGTTAGCTGTTGTGGACAGTGAGTTTGCTCAAGCTCATAAGGCAGGACTAGCGAAGCTCGGGGCCAAAGAGCAAAAGCCAGCCGCAGCCGTCGCCGAAGAAGAAGTCACGCCGCCGCCTGCGAAAGTGGCCACCGAAGAAATTGCCGGCATAGACATACTAGAGCTCGACACGGCTGTGCGTCAGGTGTGGAAGGCTGGTATCTTCGCCAGCACGGGCATGGGATGCACAGGGCCTGTTATCCTCGTCGCCACAGAAGACCTCGCCCGCGCCTTAGAAATACTGGGCAGGTCATGAATTTGCCGGTTGCTATTTCCCAAGAGTATACTCTTCACGCAAATTCACGGGTTAGCGGAGGTGCGCGGTGAAAGTTCAGAGGCAGGCGAGAATTCTAGAAATTGTCACCCGGCAAGAGGTCGAGACGCAGGAGGAGTTAGGTCGCCTGCTTGAGGCCGCAGGTCATCGGGCCACGCAGGCTACCGTTTCGCGTGACGTCAAAGAGCTCGGGTTGATCAAAGCGCTCGGTCGCTCCGGCCGACATGTCTACACCCAATCGCCCAGCAACGGCAGCGACAACCTGACCGATCGACTGGTTCGCATTCTGCGTAACGCCGTCACCGGCATTGATTACACCGGCAATTTGGTGGTCATTAAAACTTTCTCCGGCGGAGGGAATGCGGCGGCGGCAGCACTTGATAGTCTTGAGCTAGACGGAGTCATGGGCACTATCGCCGGGGATGACACCATTTTACTTATTGCTCGGGATGCCAGTGAAACCAAAGCACTGGTCGAACGAATAAGCAGCATGCTGGTGGTGCAGGGGCAAAAATCCTCCCTATAGCTCTGTTAAGGGTATGATATGGGGCGAAAGACAAAAGACATAAGACAAAAGGCTAGGGGAGTCCGCCGTGCGGGCTGAGAAGGGGATATTGCCCCTGACCCTTTGAACCTGATCTGGGTAACACCAGCGTAGGGAAGCAGCAGCGTTATGCGCGCTCCTGTTTCGGGGGCGCGCTTTCGGTCAATGAAGGACACCACGCGCCGCTAATCTTTTCTTTTGTGTGCCCTCGCGTCGGTGGCATGGTGACGCATGGCGTTCGCCGTGGACTGTTCTTTCTGCGCCCTAGCCGCGCCGATGTCCTCGACTCCTTAACCATAGGGTAGACTGTGAGACCGAACGAGAGGCAGGTGGGTGAAGTCTGTCTATTTGAAGATAGCAGCTATTTTCCAGTCCTTGATAAGCAGTCGGAGTCCCAGCCTAAAGAACGAAGTAGATGGCCCTTAGCGACTATCACAGGCTTAGCCATATTAGTATCAATGGCCGGCCTACTTCTAGAAGGGGCATCTAGCTTCTGGTGGGTGCTACCGTTGCTAACACTCAACGCGCTGCAGTTACTGTCCGCCTTTTTTGGTCCACACTTCTTGTCATATCGGCTAACAGATGATGGCGTGCAAATCCGATCTTTAGCGCGCCGGCGCATAATTACTTACAGCAATATTGATACGGTTCTTGTAACCACTTTTCGGCAGTCTTGGGGGCTGCAGCCTCTTAACAGTCACGGTTACTATGTCGGTCTCCAGCGGTCCGAACACTGGGGCTACGCAGATATAGCTTGCAGTACTGCTAGTGGGGAGGCAGTAGCGCTCGTACTAAGAGTAGGACGCCCGGTGCTATTTACGCCCATTGACCCAGAGCGTATCGCAGATGAAATACGGGCAAGAATGCGAAGAAAACAATAGTTAGGGACGGCATCATTAGAGACGCTATACCAATAAAGGCGCACAACACTGAATCGATTCTTGCCGTCTTTAAGGCTACCGAGGACATCTTCAAGTTTGCCGAAACTTGTCCGCGCTAATTTGATGCAGAGTTTCAGTTAGCAATACTGTTCATGTCGCTTGCGTTTGTCTCGCTGTATTTAGTCGAAGATGATCATAAGGAAAAAGCTAGGGGGCAAACCGGTTCTAAAGATGCCGGGATGTTAACGGCGACAATAGCTACACGAAACAGCTTCCGAAGCTTTTTTGCGAACAAGC
>DBBC01000041.1 GCA_002292025.1 Firmicutes bacterium UBA994 | reverse complement strand
CAGCATCTTCCCCGGCACTCCGTTTGGCGACTGGCGCGATGTCACGGGGGAGACCGTGTTTAACACCGGTATGGCGGGCTACCAAGAGGTACTTACCGACCCGACGTGCGCTGGGCAGATTGTGGCGCTGACTTATCCCTTAATCGGCAATTACGGCATTGCGCCGGAATTTGCCGAAAGCGCAAAGATTCATGCCGCAGGCCTAGTGGTGGCGGAGGCATGCGCCAAGCCTAGCCACTGGATGCACAGGCAAACCCTTGACAGTTACCTAAAAGAATATAACATACCGGGGCTCACAGGGGTAGATACTCGCGCACTCATGCGCCACCTCCGCGCGCACGGCACTTTGCCCGGCAAATTTGTGAACAGCAAGGAAGCAGTCGCAACCGCTGTAAGTGAACTCAGCGCTTTCCGCCGCAGTCGCGACTTAGCCGCCCATGCCGGTACTCCCGGGCCATACTGGGCTAAAGAAACGGGCACTTGGCAAGTAACGTTAGTCGACTTTGGCACAAAAGCAAGCATTGTTAGCGCATTGGCAGCGCTTGACGCCTGTATCCGGGTGGTCCCAAACACAAGCTCCGCACGCGATATCCTCGCCCATTCCCCCGATGCCGTAGTCTTGTCTAACGGTCCGGGTGACCCTAAGGATTACTCCCTCGCCATAGCGGCAACCAAAGCAATCCTTCCCCGCGTGCCCGTATTCGGCATTAGTCTCGGCCAGCAAGTTCTTGCTCTGGCCTGCGGCGGTGACACGTATAAGCTCAAGTTCGGACACCGCGGCGGCAACTACCCGGTAAAAGATTTAACCACGGGCAGAACTGTGATGACTGCGCAAAACCACGGTTTCGCGGTAGTCAAAACTCCTGCCGCGCAGTTTGTCGTCACGCATATCAACCTTAACGACAACTCTGTCGAAGGCATTGCCCACACTGCGCTCCCCGCCTTTGGGGTTCAGTTTTACCCTGAGCCCTCCCCCGGCCAACACGACGCGGCACATCTGTTTAGCAAGCTAAAATCTATGGCCACAACAGAAAGGGGGTTACGCTTTGCCTAAATTCCCTGGCATCAACACTGTGTTGGTAATTGGCTCGGGCCCGATCATTATCGGGCAAGCGGCGGAGTTCGACTACGCAGGCACACAGGCCTGCCGCACGTTGCGCGAAGCTAACTGCCGGGTCATTCTTGTCAACAATAACCCCGCCACCATCATGACCGACCGTGGGATTGCCGATGTCACCTATATGGACCCCCCCACTCTGGCCTATCTCACGGCCATCATCGACCGTGAACGGCCGGATGCATTGCTGCCTACACTGGGTGGGCAACTGGCCCTTAATGTAGCGCGCGAGCAGACGTTAAGCGGCGTATTGGCACAGTACGGGGTAGAGCTGCTCGGTACACCGCTGACTGGCATTGAGCGCGCCGAGGACCGCCAAAAGTTTAAATTGGCCATGGGTGAAATTGGGGAGCCGGTGCCGGTAAGCTCTATCGCGCACAGTGTAGAGCAAGCTCTCGCTGCCGCGGCCGAAATCGGCTTCCCTGTCATTGTCAGACCGGCCTTTACGCTGGGCGGTACGGGAGGAGGCCATGCCCACTCCATCGATGAACTGCGCGCTGTTGCGGAGCAGGGCCTCTGCCATAGTCCGGTAGGACAGGTGCTAATCGAAGCTTCGATTTCCGGCTGGAAAGAAATCGAGTTTGAGGTGATCAGAGATGGCGCCGGATGTACCATCGCCGTCTGCCATATGGAGAACCTAGACCCGGTAGGCATCCACACCGGCGACAGCATCGTGGTAGCGCCCTGCCAAACGCTAAGCTCCCAAGAGCTGCAGATGCTGCGTGGCGCCGCGCTGCGCATCGCCGCGCACCTAGGCATAGTCGGCGGCTGTAATGTACAACTGGCGTTGCATCCTACCAGTATGCGTTACGCTGTGATCGAAGTTAACCCGCGTGTCAGCCGTTCCAGTGCGCTAGCTTCCAAGGCTACCGGCTATCCCATCGCCAAGGTAGCATCCCTGTTGTCTCTGGGCTTTAATCTCGACGAGATCCAGAATGCTATCACTGACACTTCCGCCTGCTTTGAGCCCGCCATAGACTACGTGGTGGTCAAAATACCCCGCTGGCCTTTCGATAAGTTTGCCGCCGCCGACAAGCGCCTAGGCTCGCAAATGAAAGCCACCGGCGAAGTTATGGCCATCGGACGCAACTTCCCGTCGGCGCTGCTGAAGGCGGTGCGATCCTTGGAGCTAACGCGAGATGGCTTAGAGTTCTCAGCACGATGCACAGATGAAACACTATGGGCCATGCTGGAATACGGCGACGATGAGAGGCTGTTTGTTATCGCGGAGCTTCTGCGCCGCGGGTTTACGCCTGCTTTAATTCAGGCTTCCACCGGCATTGACCGGTTCTGGCTGGACAAAATACAAGAGATTATAGAACTGGAAACGCATATCCGCCATCACCCCCTAGATGCAGAGTTGCTACTGTGCGCCAAACGTCTTGGATTTACCGACGCATCCATTGCCCGACTAAAGGTCATCGCGCCGGGCGAAATCACCGCTTTACGCGAGGACTGCGGTATCCGCCCCGTCTACAAAATGGTGGATACATGCGCCGCGGAATTTGAGGCGCATACTCCTTATTTTTACTCCACCTTTGCGCTAGAAAACGAAGCCGGCGACATCCCCGGGCAGAAGGTCGCGGTAATTGGCAGCGGACCCATTCGCATCGGGCAAGGCGTGGAATTTGACTATTGCTCGGTGCACGCCAGCGAAGCGCTGCGCGGCAGCGGCTTGTCCTCCATTGTGATCAACAACAACCCGGAGACGGTAAGCACTGATTTTGACACTTCAACCAGACTTTATTTTGAGCCGCTGACAGCTGAAGACGTGTTGGCCGTGCTACGGCAGGAGCGCCCCGGTGCCGTCGCCGTGCAATTTGGCGGCCAGACAGCCGTAAACCTAGCCGCAACCATTGAGCAAGCAGGTTTTGCGCTGCTTGGGACTACGGCTTCTGCCATGCACGCCTGCGAAGACCGGGCCTGCTTTGATGCTATCTTGCGCGAACTAGACATTCCGCGGCCGGAAGGACTGACTGCTTTATCCAGAGAGGAAGCCCGCCAAGCCGTAGATGTACTCGGCTGGCCGGTGCTGCTGCGCCCCTCGTATGTGCTCGGCGGCCGCTCCATGGCCGTGGTTGAGAGCGCAGAACAGCTAGAGAACCTATTGCCGGAGGCGACCACGGTCACCCCTAACCACCCGGTGCTTATCGACAGGTATCTGCCCGGTTTGGAGTTCGAAGCAGACGTGCTGTGCGACGGGCAGGATGTATTCATCCCCGGCATTATGCAGCATGTGGAACGCGCCGGCGTGCACTCCGGCGACAGCATCGCCATCTACCCCGCCACCGCTCTGGACACGGCCACAGAGCAGCTAATGGTGGAGTACTGCCGCCGTATGGCCAATAGAATCGATATTCGCGGTTTAATGAACGTGCAGTTTGTTCTCTATGCCGGTCGCCTCTATGTGCTGGAGGTAAACCCGCGCGCTTCCCGTACCGTGCCGTTTATCAGCAAAGTCACAGACGTGCCGCTGGTCCGGCATGCGATCGACGTCATGCTGGGCAAGACTATCAAAGAGATAGGCCTGCAGCCCGGGCTCCTGCCGACCCGCAGCCTTTGCGCTGTAAAGATGCCCATTTTCTCCTTCCATAAGTTGCCGGGAGTAGAAACCGGTCTTTCGCCGGAGATGAAATCCACCGGCGAAACAATCGGTATTGCGCCCACCCTAGCTACCGCCATGCGCAAAGCAATGCAGGGAGCGCTAAAGCTGCCTGCATCGCCGGGAAACGTCATACTCTCGTTTGCCGATCGCGACAAAGCGGAGGGCACAGAGCTAGCGAAAAGACTCACTGACTTAGGCTTTCGCCTACTGGCAACGCCGGGAACGGCGCAGCGCCTACAACAACACGGTCTGGAAGCGGAGCAGCTCTATAACATTGATGAAGGGCACCCTAATGTCCTAGATATGATCAAAACCCGCGGCACCCAGTTAATTGTCAACACTCCTACCGCGGGGAAGCGGCCTTATCGCGACGGGTTTAAGATTAGGCGCATGGCGGCAGAGTACAACGTGCCTTGCCTGACATCACTTGATACCCTCACCGCCTATATCCTAGCCTACACCAGCGATACCGCACCTATCTGGTCTTATTCCGCGGCAAACATTATCAGTTGACCGTTAGCCAAGCTGTAATACCCGGCAAAGCCTTCTGCTTCAAGTTGACTGAGCTGCTTGCCGAGCTTGCTGCGCTCGGGCACAGTTCGCACCGCCAGGCCTTGCGCACGCAGGGCCTGTGCTGCGGTGAGCACATGCTGTGCACCTGCCCCGCGGTCGTAGAGCAGCGCCACCGCAGGCATACTGATGGGAGGAGTAAAGCCCTGCTGTTCGAGCAAAAGCACGATGCGCTCAAAGCCAATGGAAAACCCTACCGCTGGCACGCTCTGCCCGCAGAGTTTGCCTACCAGCCCGTCGTATCTGCCGCCACCCGCCACGGAAAGCCCCAGCCCGGCTGTCGTTACTTCAAAGACCATGCCTGTATAGTAGCCCATGCCGCGTACTAAGGTAGGCGCAAACCGCACATGGTACTCGCCCAGCGCGAGCGCGGCGGCAGCCTCCACTACGCCGCGCAACGCTTCGGCCACACTGAGGCTCACACCATGCTCGACTAGGGTATCTAAACTAAGGCTTTGCATCACACCGACCAGCTTTGCGGCAGTATCTTGTGCGATACCATGCCTCACCAACTCATTGATAACCTTTTCCCAACCGATTTTATCGACCTTGTCGATACACACGGCCACTGACGGCATTATAGCAGGCTCAAGGCCGAACGCTGCCAACAACGAGGCTAGCACACGGCGGTCGCTCACCTCGACTGTAAAGCCGCGCAAGCCAATCGCCTTTAACGCTTCCGCCGTGGCGTGAATCAGCTCTAACTCAGCTATCTCGCTCGCTTCACCCAAGATATCTATATCGCACTGGGTAAAGGCACGGAACCGCCCTTTCTGTGGGCGCTCGGCGCGGTACACGGTACCAATCTGCACGGCCTTGAATTGCTCCGGCAAACGCGCGCGATTGTTAGCGTAAAACCTCGCCAGCGGCACAGTCAAATCGTAGCGCAAGCCACTGTCTACAAGCTCGTCCTCG
>DBBC01000104.1 GCA_002292025.1 Firmicutes bacterium UBA994 | reverse complement strand
CATTCACAGCAACCCCTGCCTCCCCCCTCCTCCGCCTCCCACCAGAAAATAGCTCTCAGCAATTGTGCTCCAAGCACTTCGACAAGGTGGAGGCCAATTCCTCCTCTATTGATGTGAAGCGGAACTCAATAGGATGGCACAGGCAAGGATGCATCATGGGCGCACACAGTCTCGAAAGCATTCAAGTGGTACGAGTCTCCGCTGGGGTCGAACTACGCGCAGTGGCTAAGTACCGGAGAAACCCCGATGTTCTTTTCGCGGAAGTGGACGCATCGTACATGCGCTAGGCCTCATCCCAAACGACCCGATGTTGTTTAGTCAATGGGGCCTTGCTAAGGTGGAAGCCACGTTGGCGTACGGTGTAACCTGCCACAGTTTTGCGCATTCTTTGATTGCAAACACAGGAAGGGGGTGACCTTTATGTTCGTACCGTTCGGATGTCTGCGGAAAAGAAAGACAGAAAAAAGAAGAAGAAGAAGTAAGAGTCGACGAAGAACGGGCGTGTTGGAGTTGACAAGTGGTGGGCGCTAGTTTGCTTGCCCACCACTTGTTTGCAATAATTAACATTAAAGCCATCATAATTTCTAAGCCCGGCGGTGACATGTCAGATCCCTCGCAATTTTTAAAAGACAGAGCGTCAAAAACGGCATAGTGATCTACACCGGTCTATAGAGCCGGTTGTCCCCCAGCAGTCGAAAGACTAACTTGACCAATTTTCTGGCAGGTAAAGCGAGTACGCACTTGTACTGGTACTTGTTGACCTCTTTGAATTTAAGGTCATAGAAGCGCTTATACTCCGTGTCGCAACGCACAAGAGAATGGGCAGCTTCAATCAAGTAGTATTTCAGGAAGCGGTTGCCGGATTTGATGAGGCGGGTGTGCTGAGCTTCAAACATGCCGGACTGACGTTGTGTCCACGCAATCCATGCATATTTTGCGACGGCGGCCTGTCCGCCAAAACGCTTGATGTCGCCAACCTCGGCGATGATGCCGGCGGTTTGAAGCGAACTTCCGGCGCATGGGGAACAGGCTTAAGTTGAACCAGCCTTTTGGCTCGACATGAGGAACGAGAACTTTTGCCCGATAGACTTGTGTCAATTCTATCACGGGTATTGCCACGCCGATTGGCTTGCCAAGCGTGTGGGGACATCAAAACTCCCCCGCGCAAACTCATTATACGAGGGAGGATACCATGATACTAAGAAAGAGAACTGACGGAAAGTACGCTGCTATGGATTCGTTTTCAAGAACCTATGCGGTAAGCGATACAGAAGATGGCGCAATGTCTAGCTTGTCGGACAATGATAGGCTTTTCCATTCCTATGATGATTACGTTGACTATATATGGTCGATAAACTTTTTCCAAGAAATTTATTATAATATTACCTATCGTTGCAATTTATCGTGCCCTTATTGCTATGCGCCGAATAGTCATGCTTATATCTCTGTAGAAAATAACAAGATTATTGCCAAAAAGTTTTTGGAGTTGCAAGTTGGAAGTGTTGTCATAACAGGCGGCGAACCGTTATGTCACCCTTATTTGAGTGACATTATTAATGAGTTAATCACTAACGGTATTGAAAATATTTCAATATTAACCAATGGCACTATAGTCAACGATGAACTGTGCGACTTGATGAGGAAATACAGTATCGAAGTACAAATCTCCCTTGACGGCTACAGCGAAGAAACGAATGCCCCCACAAGCGGGATTGGAAATTTTACAAAAGTTATGAAAACCGTGACCAAGCTAGAAAGCATCGGGGTCAAATATTCGCTGGTAAACACTTTGACATCAGAGAATATAGCTTTTTCACGGCAATTTGTCGATTTTTGTGAAGGAAAAGGTATTGACTACGCGTTTTTTGTTGTCAAAAAAGTTGGCGATAAACTGCGCCCGGACAAAGAAAGCCTAATTGGGCTGTATGACTATTTAACAAGGATTGGGTATAACGTTGTTGATATTTTTAATTGTGTAAAGATGTCAGAACAAATGATGTTCGATAAAGTAGGCTTTCCGATAACGCACTGCGGAGCGGGGATTACTTCGTTGACCATAAGTCCTGCCGGCGATGCGTATCCTTGCTTGAAAATGCTTGACAATCCTTCCAGTATTATCTGTAATCTACTGGCTGAGGACGCTATTCAGAAAATTAATGAGCAAAGAAAAATACAATCCGACATTAATTAGTTGATAATTTACATCTCTGCCAAAAGTGCTTAATAAAATATATCTGTGGTGGAGGCTGCCGCGCTGACCAAGCATATATAGATAAATTTTACATGCGGTATAATAAATGTGAAATGCAAAAAGCAAATTTAGACTATTTTTTACAGTTTATTTAGTTTGGACTAGGCGAAACTAGGGGGCTAACGTAGTATGAACGCGATAATAAGAACATTGAAACTGAACAGGGTCATGTTGCTTTCGATTGGCATTGGCGCGTTAACGTTATTTGCGTTTATTCTGCTAGGGCTTAATGTGCTGTGGCAAACAGTAGGTGCTACCGGCGGCATCGGGGGCCTAGCAGTGATTATCGGCGCATCTTATGTGTTTAACGCTTTTACCTCGCTCATAATTGGCTACATAGTAGACAAATTCCAGAAAAAAAGAACGATTGTCGTTAGCCTTTTTGCTTGTGCGGCATTAACATTTTTATGGATTTTTGCGGGGTATTCACTTTTGGTAGCCGTGGTCGTCTACATTGCGATTGACATCGTTTCAGATATTTATGCTGATGCGTTTACCGCACTGGTGGCAGAGAAACTTAGTTCCAGCCAATATGTGAAGTTAAGTGCCATCGAGTTAATCACAAACAACGTTGTTTCCATCGGTAGCAGCTTAGTGTCGGCATTATTTATTATGTTTATGAGCCAAGAGATGATTATCGTCATCGTCGCCTCAATCTTAGCGCTATCAGCTTTAATTTGCATAAAGTTTCTGCCACAAAGCAAGGTCGCACGCCAAATGCGCATAGATGCGGAAACAAAAAAGACCGCGAACCTTAAAAAGACCCTTAAAGGCAAATTGGCATCAGCATGGCAATTCGCTAAAGTCAACGTGCTCACAGACAAGAAAATTATGCTATACACTGTAATCTTGTTTTTCTTGAACCTAGATTATGCGTTTATTCCAACAATGCTTCCGTTTTTCCTGATGACGACAACAGAGTCTACCTCTCTATTCCTCGTAGTGATTATGCAATCCGGGAACGATATCGGCGAAATGCTTGCTGCTGGTATCTTAGTAAAATTCGGGCACTTAGTATCTCTGCTTACGAAAATTGGCCTTGTAGGCAGCGCTTTGACATTTGCCTTCTTACCCTTTGTATATCCTTGGCCTGTCGTTGCGACAATTTTATTCATAGTGTATGGTTTTTTTGATACGTTGACGCAGCCTTACTACAGTTATTTCGTCTCGTCATTGGACAATAAAAAGCGGGGAAGAATTATTGGCATCGTCAATAGTATTGTGCTTATGGCGTCGCCATTGGGCATTTTACTTGGCACCATGATTAGTGCGCATGGCATCATTCCTTTGACTGTTGGCATCGTGTCTGTGTTTATTATCGCTGCTGTAGTTTTTTCGAATTCAAAAGCATATGGCAATGTCAAGCTTGAACCAAGCGCGGATGAGGACGATGAGGACGATGAGGACGATGATAACCGCGATGAGCATACAAAAGACGAAGATTAGATACTTGCGTGGACGAAAGGGACGCGGGACGAAGGGGCCGTTGTGCCATTAAATACTAGGGTTCTATCCCTGCGCAGTGCTGCCGCTGTTTAGCTTATACGCCTCTTTCAGCAGATGGTGGGTTTCGGCCTATAAGCGTGCTGACGGTTACTGGTGAGAAGAGGCCAGTAATCATGTCGCCAACTGGCGAACCCGTGGTCGACAAAAGGTTGCCCTATTTCGACCTCCCAGATTGGGTACCCGATCCTTTTGGACAGAACGACGGAGGGGTAGCGACAGGCTCGCATGCTGACAAGCGTGCAAAGTTAGGCGGGCAGTACAAGGTTGAAAAGGCTCTGTACTTCTCAACTGCCGGTGGAGTGTACTTGGCAGAAGACACTAGGACGGGAAGGAAGGTTGTTGTTAAGGAGGCGCGGCCGTATACCGGTGTGGATTTCTTTGCGAATGACGCAGTAAGCATGCGACAGAGGGAATGGGAGATTCTAAACTTACTGCAGGACACCGGGGTGGTACCTCGCCCGCTAGATCTCTTCTGGGAGTGGGAACACTGCTTCCTAGTCGAAACACATGAGGAAGGAAGGGACATCCGAGAAATACTGCTAAAGGAGAGTCCGTTTGTCAGAATCAGTCCTAGGCGGGAAGATTCGGAACGGTACTATGACATCTACAGACAACTGTTTCTGAGTTTTCTCGAGGGACTTGATGTCGTTCACGCGCGCGGAATCGTCCTCGGCGACCTATCTGCGAACAATTTAATTATCACGGATGACTACGACATTCGGTTCTTGGACTTAGAGGGGGCATTCCGGATCGGCGTCGACAAACCAACTGGCCTCTACACACATGGTTTTAGGGACCCACACCGGGTGATCAGGGGTCAGCAAGACTTTAAGGATGACCTTTATACAATGGGAACATTGATGACGTACATGTTGTTCCCAGTTAACGCGATGGCGAACCTACGCACGGACGTGTACCGGGGTCTTGTGAGCAAGTTGGTCAGGGACCTCGGCTGGCCTAGCGAGATTGCTGCATTGATAACTGACCTGATTGGCGGGAAGGCTTCATACGATGACGTAAGAACTGTGCTTCAACGAAAGAGAAAAGTGAGGCCCCCTCAATTCATATGCGGGGTGACAGAAGATAAGCTGAGGCGTATTGTAGCGTGAATGGGGCAGTTCATCCTTCGAAACATACGGGATAATGACTACCAACTTTGCCCTAGCGATCCATTTGTGTTCCTGACGAACCCACTGAGCCTAGGTCTTGGTGCGATAGGAGTTCTCCACTCGTTGAGAAAGTGCGGGTGTGAGATCTCGGAGAAGGCGTGGCAGTACCTAGACGCGAAGCTGAGCGCCGTAGGAATATCGGATTATCCCCCAGGACTGCTGACGGGGATCGCTGGCATTGCTTGGGGAGCCTGGCAGCTTGAACGTCAAGAGGCAGCGGAGGAGTTGATGCAGTTTGCAAACACGCATCCCTTGCTCAAGAACAACCATTCCCTCTACTATGGGATGGCGGGAGTTGGGCTGGCGAATCTCTATTTCTGGCTGAAGACGGGGAAGGGATACTTCCTTGATTGGGCGGTGGACTTGGGCAATGAACTGATGCAACGAGCACGCCAGGATGATGAGAAGGGTCTGTTTTGGGAGAATGATGGAATGGTCCGTGTTGGGCTTGGGTACGGTCAGAGTGGGGTGGCGCTTTTTTTGCTAAGGTTATCGCAGATCACCGGAAATCATAGAGCGCGTGATGTAGGCCAACAGGCACTGAACTACGACCTCTGTTGGGGTCGGGAGGTGGAAAAGGGGGTCGTATCGTACCCGAACACGCCAAGTGGCAGCACTCTGGAACCTTATCTTGAGGAGGGCACTGCAGGGATCGTGAAGGTCCTGCTGAGGTATGGAATGGTAGGGGAGGCAGAGCGCCTGAGTTCAGATCTCTGTCGCAAGTACAGCATCTCTGCTAGCTATCTGTTCGGATTGGCAGGCCTTGTTGATGCCCTTGTGGACTTACATCTTTTCACGGGAGATGACAAGTACATGCGCCTAGCGAAGCGGCCTCTCGCTGGCATTACGGACTTGTATCTATTGGAGACTAAGAATGGACTGGCGACGCCCGGAGATAGTGGGCTGGCCATCGCTTGCGACTTTGGGACTGGTGTCGCTGGGGTGATGCGGGTGTTGCATCGCTACCTTATGAAGGACGAATCGGACTTTATGCTGGATGAACTCAATCTAGGGAGGATGAAGTGATGTTTCGCAAAGTGGCCAAACTCGCGCAACTCCTACGGGCGCACAAAACTGAGGGTCTGCTTTTGCTGGCTGCGTCTGCACTGACCGGCGGGGCGGAGGCGTTTCTCCACCCCTACCTCATCATGCTGATTTTTGACGAGGCGGTAGGTGGGGGCGACATCCGGCGTCTCTTTCTGCTGGCGACCTTCTACCTTGGTATGGGGGTAGCCCTCAACGTCCTCACCTATGCAACTGGCTTATGGGAGCGCTCTCTCCAGAACCGTGTGGTGAAGACGGTGACAACGGATCTACTGGCAGCGTACTACCGCCAGGACTACAAGAGCGTGTTGGCCAACGGGGAGGGGTATTACGTCGGTCCCGTCTACCGCGACACCTCCGAAGGGCTGGCCCCTGTCATCCCGCTGATCCGTGGCATGGTTAGCAACCTAGTCATGTTAGTGGTGTTTCTTGGGATGCTGTTCTACCTCTCCTGGGAGGGTGCGCTGCTCCTCATCGCCGCTATGCCCATCGTGGCCTACGTGTCCCGCGTGTTTGGGAAAAAGATTGAGGAGGTCACTCGGGACGAACGAGAGGATGAAGGAGCTGTTCTCAGCGTTTTGAACCGCTGCCTACAGGCCTTTAAGATAGCGCGAATCGAGCTGTTGCGCGAGCACGCGCTCGCCGTCTATGGGCGGGGTGTGGAAAAGTTCCTAGGCACGGCCTTCCGCAATTACAAGCTCGTCTTCGGCTACATGACGGTGACCAGTCTAAGCATGGTGGGGGCGGACTTCTTGTCCATGGTCGTAGGCGCGACGTTGGTCATTCGGGGCGCCCTGAGCGTCGGTGGGTACCTCGCCTTCGTCAACGTGTTCTGGCGAGCCGTGAGTACGGTCAACGGGCTGTTCCGACCGCTGGCCGAGTTGCATCGGTCGGGGGAGATTGCAGACAGAATCCAGGGCTTCCTCGACGCTATGGCTCCCGAGTATTTTGTCCGCGGCGACGGCGTTTTGCTCCGGGAGGTAACCTTCTCCTATCAGGGCGAACCGATTCTAAAGAGAGTGAACCTCGCATTTGAGCCTAGAGAACGACTGTTGGTGGTAGGCCCCAATGGGTCCGGCAAGACAACCCTAGCCAACATCCTCGCAGGATATCTTGCCCCAGACGAGGGAGAGGTGGTTCTCCCCGCGCGACGGAGCTGCGTGACCCTACCCGTGGGGTTCCCGCCGCTCACGGTACGAGAACTGGCCATCGAGAAGGGCCTCCTCAACGCCTTTTCCTTAGAAGGGTTCGAGGAAGAGCTTGCCGACAACCTGTCCGCAGGCCAGAAACAGAAGCTGGCCATTGCCCTCGCTCTTTCGCAGGATGCTGAGCTTTACGTCTTCGACGAGCCGCTCAGCAATGTCGATGTAGAGAGCATGGACGTGGTGATGGGCCAGATCATGGGGCGGACCACGGGAAAGACGCTAATTGCCATCATGCACGGTGGCGAAAAATACCACAGTCTCTTCCATCGTGTTCTCGCGCTCGAGAATGGAAGCATCGCAATGGTGAGATAGCAGTCAGCATTTGACTTACCACCTTTGTTGTCCGGTGACGCTAGGGATGCGCCTTTATGCACAAACGACAGCAACTGCTTATCCGCATATCCGCCGTAAAGTGAGGGAACTGACTGATGATTGAATGTGAAGGCTTAACCAAGACCTATACCCTACGAGAAAAACCTTCGTTCTTTTCACGCGGGAAAGAGCGCAGAATCACAGCCCTGCGTGAAACAAGTTTTTCTATCGCGGCCGGAGAAATCGTAGGTTTACTGGGCCCTAATGGGGCGGGCAAGACAACACTGCTCAAGATGCTTTCCACCTTATTGTTGCCTGATAGTGGGCGGGCACTGGTGGAAGGCGTTGATGTGGTGCAATCGCCTAGCTTAGTTAGGCGGAAGATAGGTCTGGTATTACCCAGCGAGCGCAGCTTATATTGGAAACTCACGGCGCAGGAGAATTTACAGCTTTTCGGTGGGTTGTATGACTTGCCAACGAGAAAAGTGCGGGAAAGAAGCCGGATTTTATTGGACCTCGTAGGACTTGCCGATTTTGCTCACGTACAAGTAGAAAAATTCTCCACGGGAATGCGTAAGCGATTGATGCTGGCCCGCGCCACGTTACATGAGCCGCGTCTCTTGATTTTAGACGAACCTACCAGCGGCCTTGATATTCAAGGGAAGCGCGAAGCCTGGACTTTGCTTAAGAACTTGGCAACACACCAACAAGTAACGCTGCTACTGGCTACACATGACATGGAAGAGGCCGAAACCGTTCCGGACAGCCTCTTGGTTATCCACCAAGGTAAGATTTGCGCCCATGGTTCGCCGGCAGACATCAAGGCACTGTCTAGTCATAAGGGTTGGTTGCTTATCGACTTGCCTAGGGCATTTGCCGAGAACGATATAGAACTACCAGACGGGGCGCGTCTGCACAATGTGGAAAGCACAAACGTAGGGAGCAGAGTGTACATAAGTCAAGTCACTCCCTTTACAGATATGCCCCGCTTGCTGCGCCTTTTCCCCGATGCAGTGCGTGTGGAGCG
The DNA here is from genome assembly GCA_002292025.1 of Firmicutes bacterium UBA994. Lineage (GTDB taxonomy): Bacteria > Bacillota > UBA994 > UBA994 > UBA994 > UBA994. Next base: position 401 of record DBBC01000104.1, on the reverse strand, counting down.
CCAAGACGTCAGTCTGGCTGATTCGTTTCTGACCATTACAGGCGACCGTTTTGCCAATGATGATGCGGAGGAGAGGGATGTATGAGAGCCGTTCTTGCACTGCTCTACAAAGAATTGGCATACCATCGTGTTTATCCTCTGAGCTTGGTAAGCCTAGCAATAAGCCCCTTTTTTATCGTAGCGCCTTTCGTTTTCGTGGCCAAAGCGCAGAACGAAAATCTTCAACTGGCGGTGGCTCTGGGGCTAATTGTCTGGTATTGGCTGTCTTCGTTTTTCTGGGGAGTGGGTTATGGGGTGCGCGATGAAGTAGAGGAAGGTGTTATCGAATCTCTTCTGGCGACACCCGCGTCTATTCAGTATCTGCTAGTTGCCAAGGCGCTAGATACCTTGCTAATTAACCT
>DBBC01000078.1 GCA_002292025.1 Firmicutes bacterium UBA994 | reverse complement strand
CACTAAGTCACACGAAGTATAGCAGGGTTTATCTTAATCTTAGTCCCCCTTAGTGCCCCTTCGTGTCCTTCGTGGATAAGAATCCTTGGTGTACTTCGTGGATAACAATCCTTGGTGTCCTTCGTGGATAACAATCCTTGGTGTACTTCGTGGATGATTCCTTCTACTCTTCTTTCACTAGCCGCCGTAAAACCCAGCGCTCGAACAGGCGCGCCATACGGGTGAAGAAAAAGTCGCGGTCGCACAGCGGCACCACAAGGATGGTAAACAGGCCGAGGCGATTGCCGCCTAAGACATCGGTAAAAATCTGGTCGCCGATCATGGCTGTGGTTTCCGGTTTGCTGCCTAGGAGTGTGAGCGCCTGCAGAAAAGCGCGGCGCGAGGGTTTATTGGCGAAGCTAATTCCCGGTATGTTAAGCTCGGCACGAAAGTAGGCGATGCGTTTTTCCAGTGCATTCGAGACCAAGCAAACCTTAAAGCCTTGTGCCTTGACGCTCTTCAGCCATGGCTTCAGTGCAGGGTTTATTTTGTTTTTGCGCCAGGGCACTAAAGTGTTGTCCAAGTCAGAAATTATGGTGTCAATGCCGCGCGCGCGCAGCTTAGCTAAATCGATGTGGTAAATGCTCTCCACGTACATAGCAGGCAGCAGCAATCGTCTCATCTAAACATTATCTCCCCGCAACGCACGAGACCCATGGGACTAATGCTGACGTTACTCAGTTCGTTTTCACGGTAAGCTGCGCCGGCTAATAAGTAATAGAGCGGGATGAGTGGCATATCCTCCATAACAGTGCGCTGCACCTGCCGGTACAGTTCCTCGCGCTGCGTGGGGTTTAGCAGTCGGCGTGCCCGTGCCAGCATTTCGTCGACTGACGCGCGCTCGTACTTGACGCGATTCATGCCGGAGGAGCTGTCAAAGAGCGGAGTCAGCATTTCCTCCGGGCTGGGGCTATCTGCTACCCAACGGCCCACATATGCGTCCGCCCGGCTCAGATTCTCAGGTCGCAGATAGACCTTGTGTTCTACTTTGACATATTCCACTTCTATGCCGATCTGCCTTAAGGACTCGGCAAAAAACTCCTCCACGCGGTTAAAGATGGGCACGGCTTGGTCTTGGCGCGACAAGAGTTTAAGATGCGGCTGCTTAAGCCCAAGCTTAGCCAGAACTTGCTTAGCGCGGGCCGGGTCGTAGAGAATAGGTTTTAGCCGTGTGTCCGAAAGCAGCACGGGTGGAACGGGACAATGAGCCTCCTCGGCCAACGAAGCAAACAATTCTTGCACCAGCCGGCGCTTGTCCACAGCCATGGCCAGCGCTAGGCGGGCTTCCCTCTGCTTGACTAAGGGATTGTCGCTGGTCATGCGCAACCCCGCAAACCCAAGACCAAGCATGCTTTGCGTAAGGACTTTAACACCGTCATCACTCTGCAGGAGTTTGGGCAAATCCACGCTCTCGTAGACTACCATGTCTAACTCACGCCGCCGGAAGCGCTCGGCTAAAGCGACGCTGCCGTAGCGAATCTCAATCTCCTTGACGAACGGCTCGCCCATACAGTATTGGTCAAAAGCCCGCAGGGAGCACATATCCTTGTTGCGGTTGGCAATGCTATAGGGGCCGCAGCCGACGATGCGGTCGGCACGAGCCTCTTCCTCAGCGATAATGGCGCAACTGTGCTGCGCTAGATTAAGGAGAAAATCGCCCGAAAATGTGCGCATCTTGATCACGACATGATGGGGAGCCATCACGCGAATGCCGCGTATATCCTCTGCCTGCCCAGAAACATAGCTGTCGTAACCTTCTACTGAGCTAAGCACATGGGCGCGGGGCGGGTCGAGCTTAGGGTCAGTTACGCGTTCCAGCGAAAACTTGACGTCGTCAGCTGTGACTTCTCTCCCATGTGAGAACCTCGCGCCTTGACGCAAGAAGAAGTGCCACTCCTGTTGCTCGGTGTCATAATGCCACTTACTTGCTAAGCCAGAAACAAGCCGGTCGCGGCTGTCTGTTCCGAGCAGTCCTAAATGCACGTTAGCCAAAACCTGTGCCCCGTAGTAAAGGGAGTTAAGATGCGGGTCAAATGTGTCCGGCTCCTGCGGCAGATTAAAAATCAGGCGCCTAGCCGAATCGGGCACACTCTCTGCGGCATGAAATGTCTCCGCGGCGCAGGCTAAATCATCGGCGATGACGCTCAGGCCACCTAGCGAGCTTTTGGCAACCTCGGTATAGACTGAGGACACATCGGCGATCTGCGAGAGCTTGTCGAAAGAGCGACTTAGAGCATGATTAGCGGCCACTATTTCTTCTAGGCGAGCAGTCTGGTCTGCCACGGCTCCCTGAATCGCTTGGGAAGCCCTGTTGGCATGTTCAACAGAAGCCAAGACCGAGCCAAACACAGCGCTGAGCAATGTCGTCCCCTGCGTGCCTTTGTCCACCTTGGTCAGAATGTCAGCTAGGGCGGTTTCTGCTGCCAGAATGGCGGCGGTGATGCCGGCGGTGCTGTCCTTGATGCTGCCTACAGCCTCTACGCTGCGGTCCGCTAAGTCACGCATGCCTTCCGCTACCGCCATAAATCCATGTCCTTCACCATATCTTGCGGCCTCGATGCTGGCGTTAAGCGACAGCATGCGCGTAGTCTTGGCGTGGTCCCGCGTGACCGTCAGCAAGTGTTCGATTTCCTTAACTTTAGTGCGCAGCATGGCTGTGGCTAGGGCAGCATCCTGCACGGCCCGTTCTATCAGTCTCATGGCGGCCGTGCTGCTCTCCATGGCCTGCGCCCCATGTTGCGCTGCGGACATGGCACTTTGCGAGAGCGCCAAGGAGTTTTCTGTGTTGGAAAGAATCTCTTGCATCAGCGCGGAATAGCCCGTGACTTCGTCTTCCACCCGAGAGATTACTTCACGCTCTGTGTCGGCGACGTCGGCTATCGCTTGCGATAGCTGTATAAGGTTATCCGCGATATCAGTTATACCTACAAGACCGCGCTTAACGCGCCCCACGCTCAGGCGGTGATTGCGCCTGACGCAGCTAAGGCGCGTGTGTGGCTCTAAATCAGCACCGGATTTCTTAGAGCGACGGAACAGCTTAAACACTAAAACACCTCCTCGCTCGGAATCTTGACGATATCTTCACAGCGCAACAGCCCCATGGGACTTACCGCGACATGCCGCAATGACTGATGATAACCGACACCCAGCGCAATGTAGTTTAGGCATACCACAGGCATATCGTGTGTGATAATGCGTTCTGCCTCTTTTAGAAATGCCAGACGCTTGGCGCCGTTTAGTGTCTTTCTGGCGCGGTCAATTAATTTATCGACAGCGGGATTGCTATAGCCCGACATATTGGTGGACACGCCGGAGTAAAAGATGGGAGTGAGCAGTGCGTCCGCGTCAGGAGTATCGGCTACCCAGCGCGACAGATACAAATCTGCTGTCGCAATGTTTTCGGGATTACGGTAGACGTTGTGCGGCACACGCACGATTGACACTTCTATACCTATGGCTAGCAGTGACTCTATACAAAATTGCCCCATACGCTCGTAAAGCGGGGCTTGTTCATCGGAACGCAATAGAATGGTCAGCGGTTTCTCTGCCGTATAGGGACTTAGTATGCGCCGCGCTTCATCGGGAGCAAAGTGCCCAGATACACCTTCGCCAAATACTGTGGGCGGAAGCGGGGCGTAGGCTATAGCTCCCATGCCTGACAATACTTCCTCTACGAGCCGGCCGCGGTCTATAGCCAACGATAGCGCGCGGCGCGCTTCCGCGTCCCGCAAGAGGGGATGTGCGGAGCGGCAGTTAAATCCGAGGTAGGTATAACCGAGTATGCTCCGCTGCACAACCCCGACGCGCGGTATGGCACGGATAGCGGTGAATGCGTCCGCGCTTTCAATAAAGGCTATATCTAACTTCCCGGTTTTTAGTTTTTCCGGCAAGTCGACGCTACTGAAGGAAAACTCCACACAGCTTACAGCCGGTTCGCCCTTAAGATGCAGCGGCGAGGCCGCCAGACGGCAATAATCTGGCGTCTGCTCGGCGACATAGTACGCCCCCGCCCCGACAATGCGCCCTTCACTAAAATCAGCGGCGGAAATAACGGCGGCAAAATAGTGACTTAAATTGGTCAGCAGCCCAGCGAACGGTTCGCTAAGTGTAATGGCCACCGTGCGCTCATCCCGCACCTTGATGCCGGTAATCTCCTGTGCTCTGCTTGCGGCAAACTCTTTCAGTCCCTCTATGCCGGTCAAAGCCCAGCCAGAAGGCGACTGCACTGTAGGGTCCGCTAATCGCTCTAAGGAAAACTTGACGTCGTATGCCGTTACCTCGCGCCCGTTAGCAAAACATGCAGATGGATCAAGGCAAAAGAGCCAGGTAAGCGTTTCAGCATCGTAACTCCATTTGTGGGCTAGCCCTGGGATAATTTGATCCCCGGCATCAGAGGCTAAGAGTCCCATATGTACGTTGGACAGGAGTTGCGCGCCGTAGAAATCAAAGTTTTTGTGCGGGTCATAAGTCTGTGGTTCGTAGGGCAAGTTGAGGGCCACCCGCGTTTTAGCAGCGGCGACCTCGCAGGCGGCGAAAAGAGCGTCGCCGGTCGCGGTTAGGTCGGCGGCATGCTGGTTTAGCATCGCTACGGTGTTGTTGGCAAACGCGGCATATGACGACGACACTTCAACTAAGCTGTAGAGCCGCGCAAAACTCTCGCTCATCGCGCCGACGGAGGAGGTGACGTGGGTGAGGCTCTCCATTTGCTGGGTTAAGGCTGCGCCTATTTCGCGAAAAGCACCGCTGGTTTCGTCAGCGGCGGCAACCACAGCACTAAAGGACTGTTCCGTGCTCGCGGCCAGCACCTCGCCCTCGGCTACGCGCGCGAGAATGCTCTCCAGCGAGCCCACGGTTTGGCGGATACCTTGTGCCACTTGGTCAACTGAAGACTGCATGGCCACGGCAGAGATTGTACTCCGCTCCGCGAGGCGTTTTACCTCCTGCGCGACCACCGCAAAACCTCTGCCTGCTTGCCCGGCGTGGGCCGACTGAATTGAGGCGTTAAGCGCCAGAATGCTTGTAGCTTGCGCAATATCCCGGATGGTGTTTAACATTTCGTCAGTGTCGCGCGTCCGTGCGTTAAGCACATCCACTACGCTCCTAGCTGCATCCACCGCGGAGCGGATGTCTCCCATGGCAGCTAAAAACTGCCGTACAGACTGCGCACCTTGCCGAGCTGTGTCCACAGCACGGCTGGCCAACACGGCAGAGTCTTGGCTATGGGCCTGCACGCCGTCGGCAGACTCGGCGTAGGCATCCACTTTGCCCTTTAACGAGCTCACGTCAGCACTCTGCTGCGTAGCCTGCACAGCAATTTTGTCCGTGACATCAAGCAGGCTCTCCGCCACGCCGGCAAGATGACCGGCTCGCCTTACCACCCTGCCGGTGGCAGCAACAAGATTTCGTTTAGCTAACTCTGTACGTTCATTGCCGCTCATACGTGACCTCCGTTCGTTATCGTCGCTCACACCGCAGCGGAGCGCATAATAGAATACTCCGCGAGCGGCTCTCGCCAGGGCACATACACCAACTCCTGCGCATGGCGCGCGGCGTCTAGTTCTGTGCGCGTAACGGCGCTCTGTATGCGCGGGATCTTATAGCGCCACGGTCCTGCTGTCGGCGAGATAAACTCCACACCTTGACCGACGCGAAAGTGCCCCCGTTGTTCAATCAGCAGACCGTCCTCGGGCGAAAACCCGCGCACTATGCCTAAGAATTCGGCTTCGCTGTGGTTGTTTCCTCCTGCGTAGAGGTGATCTTGTGCAGTAGGCACACCGAAAGCAAACCCCGTGGTGTAAGCCCTGTGGCTAACCTTTCTTAGCTCTGCAGCAAGTTCCTGCGGGGGAGACTCACCACGGGCGAGCGAAGTTAAGGCTAGCCTGTACGCTCGCGTAACGGTAGCGACATAATGCACGCTCTTCATGCGCCCCTCGATTTTAAGCCCCTTCACGCCCGTCTGCAGCACCGCCGCGAGGTTCTCGTGCAGACAGAGGTCTTTAGAGTTCATGATGTAGGTGCCGCGCCCGTCTTCTTCAATGCCATAATACTGACCCGGCCGTTTTTCTTCTACTAGAGCGTAGCTGTAGCGGCAGGGATGCGCGCATTCTCCCCGGTTGGCGTCTCGCCCCGTGAGATAATTGCTGATAAGACAGCGGCCGGAGTACGAAATACACATCGCCCCATGTACAAACATCTCCAGTTCTACTCCGGGCACACGGCGGCGAATTTCAGTAATCTCAGTCAGACTAAGCTCACGCGCCAAAATCACGCGCCTTACCCCTTGTCCTGCCCAAAAGGCGACGCTCTGCCAGTTGACTGCGTTGGCCTGGGTGCTAAGATGCAGTTCCATGTCGGGGATAACTTCACGCGCGTATACGAGCACCGCAGGGTCGGCGAGGATTACGGCGTCAGCGTCAATCTCGCTCAGCTGCCGCAGATAATCCTTAAGACCCATAAGATCCTCGTTGTGGGGTATAATGTTAACCGTGACATAAACCTTCCGCCCGTATTTGTGCGCATAGGTGATGCCTGCGGCAAGGTCATCTAAGGAAAAATTGCCAGCGTAAGCCCGCATCCCATAGCGGGTTCCACTGGCATACACAGCATCGGCTCCGTACCGGATGGCAAAAATCAATTTTTCTAGGGTACCGGCGGGGGCTAGCAGCTCAACCATGTAAACCTCCCAAGAATAACTATCTATCGGCGTGTGGCGCGTTGAATTGCCGCACGGTGCTGGGCATAGGTACGGCTAAAGATGTGCGACCCGTCCTCTCGCGCCACGAAAAAGAGGTAGGCAGTATTTTCGGGCTCTAGGGCGGCGCTAAGCGAGGCCAATCCGGGATTGGCAATCGGTCCGGGGGGAAGACCGGCGTGGCGGTACGTGTTATAGGGTGAGTCCACTGCAAGGTCGATGTATAATACCCTACCTACACGACCGGTCACAAACTGTACGGTAGCACAAGACTGCAGCAGCATACCGCGCTGCAAGCGATTGTAGAAAACCCCCGCTATACGGGAGCGCTCTTCGTTTTTGACGGCCTCGCGTTCTACAATCGAGGCCATAGTCACTATTTGGTGCAGGCTGAACTGCTCCCGCTTGGGAGATGCGGCAAAAAGCGTCGGCATTACGGCGTTAAAACGGGCTGCCATGGTGCGGATTACGAATTCAGGGCTGGCGTCGAGATGAAACTCATACGTGTCGGGAAACAAATATCCTTCCAGCCGATGCACTGTGGTGTCTGGTATATGGTCAAGATATGGGTAGGGCAGGGAGATGTCGTCGGCTGCCGACAAAAACTCCTCCTGACTAAACATGCCATAGCGGGCAAAAATGCGCCCTATCTGGGGCAAAGTAAGTCCTTCCGGTATGGTAACGCGAACAACCGTGTTAATCACCAAGCCCTGACTCAATCTCACCATAATCTCGCGTAAGTTCATGCCTGGAGCGAGCTCGTACGTACCTGCTTGCAATGCGTAGGTTTTTCCGTACCATCGTGCGGCAAGAACAAAGGCGGACGAATTGCGAACGATACCGCTCTTTTTTAACTGTACGGCAATTTGCCCCGCAGAGCTGCCTTGTTCAATACTGACCAACAATGGCACGCCCCCCGCTGTGGGAGAAAAAATAGGGATGACAAAAATCACCCCTATGAGCGCCACGGCACATGCGACACCGCCAAGCCAACGCCAACGGCGCGTAGCCCATGACTTAAGCGCAAGGACACCTTTTAACACTGTGCCCCTGAGGCTAAGAATACACTGGCTAGGGATAATGGGGATCAGCTCCGATCAACGGTGTGTATAAAAAGCGGGAGTCGCTGGCAACGTCCCGCTCCGGATTGCAAGTAGCTATTTGTCGGTGTTGTCTTCTAGGTCGTCTTCGTCATCAAAGTCTTC
>DBBC01000152.1 GCA_002292025.1 Firmicutes bacterium UBA994 | reverse complement strand
GGGACTGGACATAGTGGGCGAACTACTTAGCGTAAGGGGCATTAACAAGACCTTTGGTGCCACCCGGGCCGTACGCGATCTATCGTTCGCGGTGCAGGCGGGAGAGATTTTTGGCTTACTCGGGCCTAACGGTGCCGGCAAGTCCACTACCATTCGTTGCATACTCGGCATTATTCTGCCGGACAGCGGCGACATCTCCTTTAGTTTTGCTGAAAACGGCGCGGCTCGACACAGCATCGGCTACTTGCCCGAGGAGCGCGGGCTGTACAAAGACGTACCGGTGCTCGATATTATCCTTTACTTAGCCAGCTTGAAAAACTACCCTCGCCTTAAAGCTAGGCAGAGGGCTTTGGCTTTGTTAGAGCGTTTTGGCCTCTCTACCAAGGGCAAAGCTAAAGTAGAGGAATTGTCTAAAGGTATGGCCCAGAAGGTGCAGTTTATTGCCGCGATTATACACGAACCTAAGCTTTTGATCCTCGATGAGCCTTTTTCCGGACTAGACCCGGTGAGCCAAGACGTATTTAAGGCCGAAGTACGGTCGCTGGCGGCTCAGGGGACGGCTATCCTTTTGTCGGCGCACCAAATGCACCTAGTCGAAGAGCTGTGCGACCGCATTTCGCTTATCAACCAAGGGCAACAGGCCGTGTACGGGCGTATGAGCGACATTAAAGCTCGCTTCGCCGAGCAAAAGTGTGTTGTCCATGGTGAGAACGGGCACATAGACTTTGCGCGGCTGCCTACTGTAAGGCGCGTAGAACGCGACAAAACGAGGACTACTCTCTACGTGCACGCCGGAGCATCGGTGACCGACCTGCTTAAAGAACTGCCGGCAGAAACGGTGGTCGATGAATTGCGTGTAGAGCGCATATCCCTGCACGACATCTTCGTCACAGTTACCCAAGGAGGTGCTAGTCATGTGGCGGGATAGCCTTAAAGTAGCACGCTGGGAAACGTTGAAGATGCTTAAGAACCGATCGTTCTTAATCGGCATCCTGCTGACTCCGCTCATCGCCTTGGCTTTTGGTGGGATCCCAAACTTGCTGCAGCGGATTGATACACAACAGCCGTTTCGCTTGTATGTGCTGGATCAACTGGGTGTACACGAGACGCTGGTGGCGCTAAAACCAGCGGGGTTAGATATTGAACTGGTGCGCTATACGGGGAGCTTAAGCGCACTTAAAGACGAGATCCGCGGGGAAAGCACGCGGGGGTTTGTGGTGCTGGACACAGCCGCCCTCTCGGAACGGACTGCGACCATTACTGTCGGCGGCGATGGTTCGCCCCCCCAGTTGCATGCATTCTCGGAGCTCTTGTCCTCGGTACTGCGCTTTCACGCTCTGCAGGCGTATGGCGTATCAGCGGAGATTATCGGCTTGGCTATGGCCCCTTTTAACGTAGTGACCACCTCACTGACCCAACGGGAAGACATGTATGCGCGCATCGTGCCTGCAGTGTTTGGCATTCTTATCCTGATGGCTGTCTATATAACCGGCATGATGGTGTTGCAGAGCGCTGTGACCGAGAAGAAAGACCGCATGGCGGAAATCCTGCTGTCCTCTGTCAGCGCGGACAGCTTGATGCAGGGTAAGATTCTCGGCAACTGCCTGCTCGGCATTATCCAAGTCTCTATGTGGCTGGTCTTTGGCATTGCGGCGGCATATATCTTTTTCGACATTCCGGTGTTTCGTTACTTGGCGACGCCATTAATGCCGCTTATTCTCTTTTTTGCCCTAACCGGCTACTTACTCTACGCCGCGGTGCTCGTAGCTATGGGAGCCACCATTGATGACATGGCCACCGCCACTAACTTTCAGGGCATGGTATTTATGGTGCCCATGATACCGGTATTGTTTCTAGGCCCGGTTGTCGCTAATCCCAATGGATTGGCAGCCACTATTGGTTCGTACTTCCCCTTTGCCGCACCCGGGGTTATGGTGATGCGTCTAGCGCTTTCGACCACACTTACGGCGTTGGACATTTTTCTCCCCGCCTTGCTGCTTTTGGCGCTGACAGGCATGATGATTAAGCTAGCGGGCAAAGTCTTTCGCACAGCGATGTTGATGTACGGCAAAAACCCAACGCCAGCCGAAATGTGGCGTTGGATAAGGCAGTAACGCTAGGAGGGAAAAGATGAAGATTTACACTAAGACCGGCGACAAAGGCGACACGAGCTTGTATGACGGCACGCGCGTGGCAAAGGACGATGTCCGCGTGGAGAGTTACGGCACCGTGGATGAGCTGACCTCGGTGCTTGGACTAGCCAAAACATTTGTCGAGGATAGAGAAATTCGCGGCCTGCTCCACAACATGCAGATGAATCTGTTTCGCGTTGCAGGCGAACTGGCCACCTCGGATGGCACAATGTTCCCGCACAAGATTACAGACGCGGATACGACCGCGCTGGAAGAAGTCATCGACGCATATGTGGCGCGCTTAGCCCCGGTCGACAAGTTTATCGTGCCGGGCAACACACAGGCCTCGGCGGCCTTGCACGTGGCGCGCACGGTTTGCCGCCGGGCGGAACGGCGCATTCTCACGCTCGGCCGCCGCACAGAGGTGAGGGCCGAGCTTATCAAGTACGTCAACAGGCTGTCCGACGCCATCTACGCCGTGGCCCGCTTTTTGGAAGGCCAACAGAGCTACGTAGAGTGGTCGGTAGCGAGGCCTACATTTGACTAAATGCCATATGTACGCTATGATGTACACATAAGGCACAGAGGAGGTGTCAGGCGTGATCAATACAACCGCTACCAATTTCAGAAAGAATCTCTTTGGCATGCTGGAACAAACAATAAAATTTAACGAGCCTATAAATGTCATCACCAAAGATGGCAACGCGGTCATCCTGAGCGAGGAAGACTACAGGGGTTTGATGGAAACCCTTTATCTCTGTTCCATCCCTAAAATGCGGGAACTTATTATGCAGGGCTTAACGGTGCCGCTAGAGGAGTGTATCGCTGAAGATAAGGTCACGTGGTGATGTATGCGATTGTCTACCACAAGCAGGTAACAAAGGACATCGAGAAGCTAAAGACAAGCAAGTTAGATGCCAAGGTGAAGGCGCTAATCGACATTTTACGACGCAACCCCTACCAATCACCGCCGCCGTTTGAAAAACTGGTAGGTGACTTACAGGGTGCCTACTCCCGTCGCATCAATGTCAAGCACAGGTTAGTATACCAAGTAATCGAGGACCGCCAAACGGTGAAAATCATTAGTGCATGGACTCACTACGAAGCCTAGCCCATAAATCTGGCTCGAGCCGTGCCGCAAAAGAACCTGCTAGCCCTCTAGCGGGCAAAAAGTTTGGCCTTGGCGAAGGTGCGGTGGACTTTGGTGATTGCAAAGGTGGCCTTCTGGCCGACCAGCGTGCTCGCTTGCTCGACTTGGATAACATAGCCTTCAATGCGCGCCACCCCGTCTTGTGGGCGGGTGTTATGTACACTGTCAATCAGCAGGGTATGGACTTCGCCCACGCTGACTGGAATAGCAGCGCGCTCAACTTCTTCCACTGAGCCGGACAGAGTAATTTTGTACTCGTCCGGCTTCATTTGTAGTGAACCACGGATAAAAATGCGCTTGCCGTTTTCCTTTTCTAGGCGCTCTAGGTTAGCGGCGTTTATGCCAATCAAGTTGCCTGCCGTCAGAGGATGCACTTGCACTAAGACGGCTGGCTCGTCCGACGTTTCAAGGAAACGCTTCAGTTCGCCTTCGATGCGGCTGCCTGCAACTTCCTCTGCCAACACCCTGCCGCTACCTTCACAGCAAGGGCAGGGCCGAAGCAGTGAGTCAGCCAGCCCTAGCCTAGCCTTCTGTCGCGTCATCTCCACTAGCCCTAGTTGCGTTAACCCCAATATAGACGACTTAACTTTATCACTTGCCGTAGCTTCGGCAAGTGCTCCCAGAATTTTCTTTTGATGCTCTGCGCTCTCCATATCGATAAAGTCAATGATAATTATGCCGCCGATATTACGCAAGCGAAGCTGCCGCGCGATTTCCCGCGCGGCTTCGAGGTTTGTCTTGAGCACAGTGTCCGCCAAGTTCGTTGAGCCGACAAATTTGCCGGTATTAACATCAATTGAAGTAAGCGCTTCTGTTTGATCAATGACAATGTAGCCGCCGCACTTTAACCAGACTTTCTTGGCTACGATTTTGTCGATCTGCGGTTCAATGCCGAACACTTCAAAGATTGGCCGCTGCTGCTGAAAGAGGAAAACGCGGTCCTTAAGCTGCGGCAAGGTCTCTTCTAATAAGCCAAGCACCACCGCATACTCGCTGGCACCATCCACAAAGACACGAGAGACGCCGTGATCGAAGGAGTCCCGCACAATGCGATGCAGGAGGTCGTAATCCTTGTGCAGCATGGTAGGCGGCTTGGCGGTCTTGGCACGGGTGCGAATGCGCTTCCACAGCTTGGCTAGTGCATCAATGTCTTTCTTTAGTTCATCGCCGGGCACACCTTCCGCCATCGTGCGCACGATTAAACCTGTGCCAGCGGGCTTATGTTCATGTGCGATTTTGCGCAGCCGTTCTCGTTCTTCATCCCCGGCAATGCGGCGCGATATGCCGACGTAATCGACGTTGGGCATAAAGACTAGAAAGCGACCGGGAATTGTTATGTGCCGAGTGACCCTCGCCCCTTTTGTGCCAAAGGGTTCTTTAGCCACTTGCACAACGACAGATTGCCCCAGCTTAAGCACGTCTTTAATAGTAGTCTTGCTGTTTACCTTTTCCGGCAAGTCGTCGACGCCCACCACGTGTTCCAGCGCGTCATCAACATACAGAAAAGCATTTTTCGGCAGGCCAATGTCCACGAAAGCGGCCTGCATTCCCGGGAGGACGTTTGCCACCTTGCCTTTGTAGATGTTGCCTACTAGGCGTTGCTCGCTTTGGTTCTCTAGGTATAGCTCCACAAGTTCCCCGTTTTCGAGGACCGCCACGCGAGTGTCCCGGGCACCGCAGTTAATGATGATTTCTTTGGGCATTTTCTCACCCCTCTATATCTAGTGGGAGCTCTAGCGGCGCGACCAGTTGCGCAGAGTAGAGCTCTTGTCGCGTAACACCACGTATCTTCCAGGGCTCCTCCTGAGCCGCCAAGATGTGAATGAGTTCTTCCGGGCGAAGAACTGCTGGCTCAGCCTGACTTAGTACAGCACTAAGTCCTGATTCTGTCCGCGCCAAGCGCCAGACAAGCTCTTTGACATTTACGACGCGACTCCCCCGCTTGGTCTCTTTTACGAAAGGCACTGCTGTTCTGGCTGCGAAAGCATCGATGGCATTGCTCAGTGTGTCGGGGCATACCCCAACTTCGATGGTGTACTCCGCCCACTTTACGAGTGACGCCAAGGCCGGCGTTCTCTGTGGCACGACCCTAAGTCCGCGGAGCGTAAACACCTCGCCTCCTGCGGTCTTACGCAATGACTGTGCTATACCCTCGCTCGTCATGGGTTCGGCGAGTGATAGGTCGATATAGTCGGCCTCGCTGCCATACCCTAGCGGCAACGGAGTGGCCAGCGAGATTAAAGGGTGAGGATTAAAGCCTTGGCTATAGGCAAGGGGTAATCCGGCTCGCCGCATCAGGCGAGCGTAAGCCCTGTGAGTGTCAAGGTGAGAGAGATAGCAAAGCTCGGCGGCGCGCGCAAACTTAAGCCATAGTCGTGTCACGCGCGTTCACGCTCCGTAGAAGTCTTTACACTTAGTGTAGAGCAAACGTCGCATCCTACGCACTCACCGCGCGCACAATCGGCGGTGTGCGAATGCGCAAAGGCGCGCTCGCGCTCCTGCCAATGAAAGGCTCGGCTGACGCCGGGAGATAAGTGTTCCCAAGGGAAAAGCTCGTCCGCGCCGCGCGCACGGTTAGCGTAGAAGCAAGGGTCCAACCCAACTGCCGCAAAGGACTCCATCCATAGGTCGAAACGAAAGTGCTCACTCCAGCCGTCCAGCTTACAGCCGCGGCGATACGCCTCGACGATAACTTGTCCCAGCCGCCTGTCTCCCCGGCTAAAGACGGCTTCAAGAAAGCTCACGTCGGCGTCGTGATAATTGACAGTCACGCGTTTGTGGGAACGGAACCTGTCACGTAAGTATCGCTGCCGTCGCTCTAACTCATACATGGAAAATTGCGCTTCCCACTGAAAGGGCGTATGGGGCTTGGGCACGAAGGATGACAAACTAAGGGTAACCGGCAAAATCTTGGCCGCCTTGACGACTAATTCTATCATCTCGGTGAGGTCGCAATCGGTTTCTGTAGGCAATCCGATCATAAAATAGAGTTTTACGCTCTTAAACCCTAACGTAGCCGCACCGCGACAAGCGTCAAGCAAATCCTGCTCGGTGACCTGCTTGTTTATACAATCGCGGAGGCGCTGTGAGCCAGCCTCCGGCGCGAGTGTTAGCCCAGACTTTTTGCGTTTGGCGACTTGCCCCGCTAAGTCTATGGCAAAGCTGTCCACCCGAAGTGATGGCAGGGAGAGATGAACACCTTGGCAGTTCATTCTTTCCGCCAAGTGTAACAAGAGAACGCGGATATTGCTGTGGTCCATAGTTGACAGCGAGGTCAACGATATTTCCTCGTAGCCCGTTGCCTTTACGGCAGTGTTAGCCGCGTGCAATATGTCCTCGGTCGCAAACTCTCGCACCGGGCGATATAGCATACCGGCCTGACAGAAACGGCAGCCGCGCGTGCAGCCGCGAAAAATCTCCAGCATCAGTCGGTCATGCACTACATCTGTATAAGGGAGTACGGGTGAAGTCACAAGGTACTCGGGTTTAAGTTCCTGCTGCACCCGCTTGTGTATGAGCGCTGGAGCGGCTGCGCCCACAGGTACGATTCCCGCCAATGTCTCGTCAGCGCGGTAAGTCACGGCGTAGAAACTGGGAACATATACGCCGGGCACCGCGGCTAATCGGCGCAGTGTCTCCTGTCGCGAGAGCCCCAGTTCTTTTCTTGTGCGCAGGACCTGAATAATATCGAAGATTACTCCCTCGCCTTCGCCAAGGGCCACGGCGTCAAATATGTTCGCCACAGGTTCGGCGTTAAAGGCACAGGGGCCGCCCCCGATGATAAGCGGGTGTTGCTCTCCACGCTCGTCACCGGTGAAAGGTATGCCCGCAAGGTCGAGCATCCACAAAATAGTGGTGTAACTGAGCTCGTATTGCAAAGTAAAGCCAATGGCGTCAAAATCCATCAGGGGGCTGTAGTTTTCCAGTGAGTATAGCTTGACGCCGCTAGACAACATCAACTCCCCCATGTCCGCATGCGGTGCATAAACACGCTCCGCTGCGACATCGGGCATGGCGTTCACGATTTGGTAGAGAATCTTAAGCCCCAAGTGGCTCATGCCTACTTCGTAGGTATCAGGAAAGGCAAAAGCTATGCGTACGGACACAGAATCGGGATGTTTGCGCACGATGTTAACTTCGCCGCCGGTGTAGCGCGCAGGCTTGTTCACTCTGGAGAACAGCGCGCGGATATTATGTGGGATCATGTAGACGCTCCTAGAACAAGATTTTCCGGTGCCGCATGCCTACGTTTAAGACTAGCCCAATTCCAAGCGAAAGTGCTAGGTATGAACTACCGCCATAGCTCAAAAATGGCAGGGGTAAGCCTGTCACCGGCATCATGCCAACGGTCATGCCGGTGTTAACTATTAGCTGAAACGCTATCCAACTGGCGACGCCAACAGCAATATAACGCCCAAAGTCGTCCTTGGCTAACGCGGCAACCTGCAAACAGCGATAAACGACAAAAAACATGGCTACCAAAACCATCGCTGTTCCAAAGAAACCGAGTTCTTCCCCAATGACCGAGAAAATAAAATCCGTGTGCTGCTCCGGCAGGAAGTTTAATTGGCTTTGCGGCCCGGCGAATAAGCCTTGGCCCGCTAACATGCCAGATCCAACTGCGATAATTGATTGCATTAAATGAAAGCCCGTCCCCATGCGGTCAAGCGAAGGGTCAATGAAGACCAGTAGGCGTGCGCGCTGGTAAGCCCTAAGCCCAAATGACCACACCACAGGAGCGAGCACTACTGCCGACGCACCGAGGAAAGCTATCAGCCGCCGTGGCAGCTCAGCCGCGTAAAGCACAGCAGCCATGATCCCGAGAAAAACAAGCGCCGTGCCTAAATCTGGTTGTACGACGATGAGGGCGATGGGAACAGCAACATGCAGTATTACTTGCGCCAGCCGATAGTAGGTGTCTACTGCCCCAAGTTTTTCTATGTGTGCAGCCAAGGTGACGATCACCGCAATTTTGGCAAACTCAGAAGGCTGGAAGGTAAAAAAACCGAGGTTTACCCAACGTTGTGCTCCCCCGACTGTTACCCCCACCGCCAACACTCCCAGTAGCAACCCGATAGTAAGCACATAGATGGGGATGCTCATACGAGCAAAAAAGCGATAATCAAAGCGCAGTGCTATTAAAAGGACGACCTGCCCGAGAATAACCCACACCGACTGTCTTGTCCAAAAAAAAGCGGGATCACCCAGCGCATTGTTTTGTGAAGCACTGGCAATCATCAACACCCCAAATAGGGAGAGGCCAAGATAAACTAAGTACAGAGCCCAATCCATCGTGCGCCACAATTTTTTATCGATCATGCGGCAGCGTCACCTCGCACTCTAATTTCACTTACGCCCTTCCCCCTGCCGCGCTTCACAACAGACGTAACTGCCTAAGTATCCTAAGCATTCGATCCACAAAGGACACGAAGGACCGCTAAAAATACTACCGACCGGCTCTTTGCGCCTGTAGCCTAAAATAAGCGTCGAACACTTCACGCGCGATAGGCGCAGCAGCTAGGCTTCCCCCACGCCCATGCTGCACAAACACCGATACCACGACTTCCGGCTCATGTGTGTTGGCGCCAGCCGCCCAACCGGCAAACCACCCGTGGTGAGGCAGCGCCTGCCGCCCTAGGCGCACCTCCGCAGTACCCGTCTTGCCTGCGGCAAAATAGGTAGCGCCGCGAAACGCGCTTGCTGCTGTGCCGCTGTTTAGTCCCAGTCCCCCTACTTGCGTTACTTGCCTGAGCCCTTCCTGTAAGCGAGCTAGCTGTGTAGCGCTAATCAGGCCGCCTGGATTCTCTGTGGTGCGCACCAGTGAGGCCAAGCGAGTCGGCTGTGTTTGGCTGACCACTTCACCCCTAGGACTAACCACCCTGTCGACAATGAAGGTTTCGTAGCGATGCCCGGTGGCCAGCATGCCCATCATGCTAGCGATCTGCAGCGGCGTATAGGTTTGCATACCTTGACCGATGGCAATGTCGGCTACCTCACCGGGAAAAGGGTTTACTCTGCCCCGCCCGGGTGTAGCACCAACGGTACGACGGAATTGAGCGCTGGTAGGCAATACCCCTCGTTCCGCCGCAAACCCAAAAAGTTCGGCGTCAAGTGAAGAAGGAGCACCGAGCCCCAGAGCGGCGGCTGTGTTGGCGAAGGCATCCATGACGGTGGCATTGCCAAGCTGTCTAAACAACTGCAATGCAATTTGGTAATAATAAATGTTGCAGGAAACCCGCATGGCAATAATATCATCTACTTGACCATGCCCAGCGCGATGATACTCGATCCAACACGGTTTACCTAAATCTCCAAGCCACGTATCCATTAGGCGCCCCGTGCACACTACGCGCGGCATAGCGACTTGCGCGCCGTGCACTAGGCCAGCAATCTCCGTCACCGGCTTAAAGATTGAGCCCGGAGGAAAGGCTACAAGAGCTTTGTTATGCAGCGGACGGCTGGGGTTTTCACTGAGAGCGCGATAGTTAATAATTAGCTCAGCCGGATTAAACGCAGGGTAACTCACCATGGCCAAAATAGCGCCGGTATGTGGGTTTATCGCTACAACAGCAGCTCCACTCGCCACCAAGTCTAAATCATTGCCACGGACTCCCGCCGCGTGCGCCGCGACACGTAGCTGTTCAAGGTGAGTAGGCAACCATGCCTCAATATGCTGTTGTAAAGCCGAATCCAACGTCAAGTGCAGGTTTTTTCCCGGAATCGGCGCTTGCAACCCCAGATCACGTACAGGCCGACTCAGGTGGTCAACTTCTACGATTTGCAGCCCGTCGTCTCCGCGCAATGAGAGGTGCGGTGGCATAAAGTCATAAAAACGCTCTAGGCCATAGCGCCCGACAGTGCTGTCGCGCCGGTAGCGAGTAGCCCCAAATCTCTCTTGCCAAGCGCGCAGCTCTTGCGTGTTCCCCGCAAAGGGACCGACACCACCTAAGACGTGCGCAGCACTCTGGCCTAAGGGATAGCTTCTTCTTGGTTGGACATCGATACTAACTCCAGGTAGGTCCATGCGCTGTTCTTCAATCATTATGAGCCTGCTGTCACCAAAGGCCAAGGGGGTATCGACCAGCTGGACAGGTTGCCAACGTCTGAAGCGCGCCGCATGCAGCCGCCGCCTGAACTCAGCTACTGAAACTCGCTCCGGGTCATTTCCCTTGGGGTCTAGGATAGCCACTAAACGCGCTAGGATGCTGTCTAGCTCTGGGTTACGCGTATGGTGCATAGAGATGAAATACTTGGGTTGATTAGCAGCCAAGACGACACCATGGGCGTCAATAATATTGCCTCGCGGGGCCTCCTGCACGATTTGCCTAAAGCGGTTGTTGTCTGCATCAATGCGGTAACTTGCCCCGTGCACGATCTGAATGTACGCAAGCCGCAGAACTATCGCCATCACAACCACGAAGACGGCCACAGCCATTGAGTTCAAACGTTTGTGAAAGACACGCTCCACTTATATCACCTCGTGTTTGCGCTGCGGTAAAACTTTGCCAAGCCAAGTAATAAGGACGGGTAGTGCCGCAACATTAACTAACCAAGTTGGCACAAACGCAGAAACAAAAGCCCTACCCCACCACACTCCAAATACCATGCGCGAGAGGAGAAGTGTCAACAATTCAAAAGCGGCTATGGACGTGAAGCTGATAACTACAGCGACCAAGGGCTCGTCACGAAACAACCGCCTGCCGACTTGCCCTACCGTGTACCCTATGACTACCAGAGGAAGAGCGGTAAGGCCCAATGCGCTTGCAAACAACGTGTCGGCAAGGAGCCCGGTAGCTATCGCTACAATCATAGCCGTAGCTGTCCCATAGTTGAGAGCAACAGCCACTACCAAAGCCACCAATACATTCACACGCCCACCAAAAATAGCGATGTAGGGCATCAGTGTGCCGTGTAGCAGCACAATAAAGACAGAGAGCGTGCCAAGTGTGTATGTAGCCTTGGTCATGGATGTCCCCTGCGTATCACAAGCACTTCCTCAAGGCGGCTAAAGTCCACCGCAGGTTGAATGTGGGCAAGTTTTAGCAGGCCGCCGGCACTGACGACAATTTCTGATACTTTACCGATTGCGAAGACATGATTGTGTGGGAAAACTGCCCCAATTCTACTTGTGATCACCTGATCGCCTACCGCAATTGGAAAATCCCACGGCAAACGAGCCAGCCTGATCCCGCCTAGCCTGCTGCTGTCCCCTTCGGCCAAAGCGCCGTCTCGCCCGTTTTGTACCATGGCGGCTACAGCACTACGAGGATCTGTAATGAGCAAGACGCGCGCGGACGTGCCGGAGATTTCTATTACTCGCCCTACAGCACCGCGATACGTAACTACGGCGTCGCCGGCTTGCACTCCGTGTATGCGCCCGCGGTCTATGCCAATTTCTTGGTGCCAACCGGTAAGACCACGGGAAATAACGCGTGCCATCATCAAATCTAGCTCTGCCTCCTCCTCGCTATAGGCGAGCAGGGCTCGGACGCGGTCGAGTTCCAGCTTTGCTTCAACTATGTTTTGATATCTAAAAGTGATTTCGTCTACTTCTTGGCGCAGACGTTCATTTTCGCGTCTGAGCGTTCGCAGTTCCCACACCGCCTCCACTACTTCGCGACTGAACGAAGCAACTAGTACTAAAAAACGTTGCACGGGCGCGGCCAGACGGTGCAGCGCGCGCTCAGGCCATGTGGCTACGCCTGTTTCGCGTGCGGAGAAACTAAGCAAAATAATGAGCAAAAATATTGCCAGCAACAAGGTGACGACGGGCCGGTTTCTCCCCCAGAATTCCACTGCCATCACCTCCGGTTTCTTTATCGTCGCCTAGGCGACCCGTCTAGTCGGCGCAATAAGTCTAGATGCTCGAAACAACGCCCAGCACCCCTTACCACAGCCGTCAGCGGGTCCCCTGCCACGACCACGGGCATGTTAGTTTCCTGGGCGATAAGCTTGTCTAGGCCACGCAAAAGTGCGCCTCCGCCTGCAAAAACAATGCCGTGCCCGAAAATGTCAGCCGCCAATTCCGGCGGTGTGCGCTCCAAAGTAGCCTTAACCGCTTCCACGATCGCTCGCAAGGGTTCTATTAAAGCGTGGCGTACTTCGCTGCTGGTGAGCCGAATTGTCTTAGGCAAGCCGGTGACCAAGTCTCGGCCGCGCACTTCCATGGTTTCTTCGGGCAAGGCAAAGGCAGAGCCTATGGCAATTTTAATCTCCTCGGCAGTTCGTTCGCCGATAAGTAAATTATAGTGCTTCTTGACACTTGCGACAATGGCCTCATCCATTTCGTCTCCACCGACACGGACAGACTTCTGGGTAACAATCCCGCCTAAGCTAATGACAGCCACTTCCGTTGTACCGCCGCCGATATCGACGATCATGTTGCCTACCGGCTCGGTCACAGGCAGCCCAGCGCCAATGGCGGCAGCCATGGGCTCCTCAATCGTATAGACCTCGCCTGCACCGGCTGCGAGGGTGGCGTCTTTGACTGCTCTCTTTTCAACCTCAGTTACACCTGCAGGCACACACACGATCACGCGCGGACGAAAGAGACTTGGGCCCAACGTAGCACGCCTGATAAGCACTTTTAGCATTTGCTGCGTCACGTCAAAATCGGCGATCACGCCATCACGCAAAGGACGCACGGCAAGAATGTGCTCCGGTGTGCGTCCGAGCATAGCCTTAGCTGCCTCGCCCACTTGCAGCACTTTGTGGTTGTCGCGCTGTATGGCTACTACCGATGGCTCCCTTAGCACAATGCCCCTACCCTTGACAAAGACCAAAGTGTTTGCGGTGCCAAGGTCAATACCCATATCACGTGCAAAATAGCGGTTGAGAAAGTTCAACAAGTGCTTCGACTCCTTTACATAAGGCCCTTTTCCTTAAAACTCAATATATCCCCGTCGCCAAAAATTACATGGTCCAAAACGTCAATGCCTATCAGCCTGCCTGCTTCCGCTAACCGGCGTGTCACTTCCAAATCTTCCCTAGAGGGGGTGCAGTCGCCGCTGGGGTGGTTGTGGGCAATGATCAGAGCTGCTGCGCTGCGCCGTATGGCAGCGCGGAAGACTTCGCGCGGGTGCACAATGGACGAGTTAAGGCTGCCCACTGAAATTTCCTCAATACCCAAGCAGTGATTCTTAGTGTTAAGTAAGACGGTGAAAAAGTGCTCCCGTTCCTCGTAGCGCAACCTTTCTTCCAAGAGTTTGCGCACATCTTGCGGTGAACGAACGGAACTGGGAAGGTTGCCTTGGATGGATAACCTGCGCGACAGCTCAACCATGGCTAGAAGTTGCACTGCTTTGGCGGGGCCTATTCCTTTGATTTCACAGAGCTCAGCGCTTGTGAAGTGTGGGAGATTGCTGATATCTCCGGCCTTCGCCAGCACCCTTTGGGCAAGCTCAAGCACGCTTTCTCCTTTTTGGCCTGAGGTTGCCATCAAGATGGCCAATAACTCCGCATTGGAGAGATGCTTTGCGCCGCGGTGTAGCAGTCTTTCGCGCGGTCTTTCCCGTTCGGGCAGGTCACGAATTGTCACCCCGACCACTCCCCCTCGCCGTAAGGTCGACACCAAACTCCTTAAGCATATGGTGCAGCAAATACAGGGGCAAACCCACCACATTGCTGTAGCAGCCTACAATGCCGCGCACAAATACAGCTGCTGCGCCTTGGATAGCATAGCCACCAGCTTTGTCTAGTGATTCGCCCATGGACACATAGCGGTGCATCTCATCGAGACTAATCTCCCTGAACTCCACCCGCGTACAGGCGTGCTTCACCAAGCACCGTGACGCACTTTCGGCAACTGCCACGCCTGTTATCACTTCGTGGGATTGACCGGAAAGCCTCTGCAGCATCCAAACGGCATGGTCTGGGGTAGTTGGCTTCCCCAACAAATGCCCCCGTAAATGCACCACCGTGTCTGCGGCGATACACACGCCCCTGCTTGGTAAGGGCAGGGCCCCCAAAACCTTCATCTTAGCGTTCTCACATGCACAGGCTATCGGGTCATCCGCGAGATGTACTTCCTCCATAAAAGCAGTAGGCACTACGATAGGCTCCACACCAACCTGCCGTAGTAGCCCAAGCCGCCGGGGTGAAGCGGAGGCTAGGAAGATGTCCATGCACTAGAGGGCACGGTAGGCTAGATATGCAAGTATCAGGCCAAACACCATGGCTACCGAAAGCTGAAACTCAATGCCAAAGATGATGGCCAGCGGGCCGAGTGTCAAACTGACGGGAGGATATAGACCGTAGGGCGGACTAGACAAGTTGAAAAACGGCAGCACGGGGTCAGCCAGCTCCCCTAACAGCCCCCCAAGGAAAAGCCCTATAAGCAAGAACAACACGAGCAGCCAAGTATTACGTTTAGATTTCACGTAGCCCATCCTTTCACGTGTTACTCGGGGCAAGATAACGATACAACACCGCGCCTGTGATTCCAACCAGATATCCAGTGGGGATGGCCATCAGCATGAGATAAGGTAGATGCACAAAAAGACCGAAATGCCGCGCCGCCAAAGACGCCATCGTAAGCTGAGCCAAGTTGTGAAGCATCGCTCCCAGCAAACTTAGACCAATTGCACTGAGCCGATTGCCCAATACGAGACGTGCCAGCCCCATCCCTATGGCGCTCGTTACCGCTCCACTTAGGCTGAGGAAGAATCCCAAAGTAAGAAAAGAGCCCCCCACCAGACTGCCCAGCACCGCGCGGAGCACTGCGACCGCTAATGCGTCCCGCCAGCCGAAACGCATAACTACAGCCACCGTAACTACATTGGCTAGGCCTAACTTGGCACCTGGGCCAAGACTTACTATTAAAGGGTTTGGTATCCATCCTTCCACGGCGTGGAGTGCTGCAGCTCCTGATACAAGCAGTGCCAAGTGTACCATCCGGCCTGTCTTCATAGCATATTACCTGCCGGTAAGCTCGGTAAACGCGGCCATGCCTTGGGACATGATTACTGAGCCATCCTCCCTCACCAGCAACCCCTCAACCCCGGGGAATGACTCAATCAAAGCTACTCCCCGCTCGGACCCTAATACCATCACGGCCGTGGCAACCGCATCGGCCAGAACCGCCTCTTCCGCCACAATTGTGACGCTGGTTAAGCCGCGCACAGTCAGTCCGGTACGCGGGTCAATGATGTGCGTATAGCGCACTCCATCTTGCATAAAGTAGCGTTCGTAATCGCCCGAGGTCACGACTGCGCCACCATACGTAGATACCACAGCTACCAGAGCATCGGGATGAGTAGGATGTTGCACGCCTACGCGTACGGCCCGGGGTCTTTCCCACACAAATCGCCCGGGATACCCGCCCAGAACGCGCACGTCGCCACCGGCTTCCACAAAAGCATGTTTAATGCCACGAGCCGCGAGAAACTCGATGGCTCTGTCCACAATGTATCCTTTGGCCACGCCGCCGAGGTCAAGCCGCGTCTTAGGGTGCTTGAGGCGTACAGTGCTCTTTGCGTCATTCATCTCCACATAGGCAAAACCCACCCCGCTCAGGGCTTCTGACAATGCGTCAGGTGATGGCACAGCGCGCTTGTCAGTGCCAAAACCCCATGCGCGTATCAGTGCACCTACGGTTACATCAAAGGCTCCCTCACTGCGGTCATAAACTTGCTTGGCGCGCTCTAGTACGGCGAACGTTTCAGCGCTCACTACGCGCGGCTCCGTAGCCGCATTATTTAGCGTGTAAACGTCGCTTCCTTCGGCGTGAGCCGAAAGGATGCGCTCTAGGCGCGACATTTCAGCAATCGTTGCCGCCAGAGTTTCTTCTAAGGCCGCCTGACTTAGCCGCCCATGCACTACAACTCGCACAAACGTATCCATGAGAAGCACTTGTCGCTCTGCCCGCCGCACAATGGCACTGTTTTGTCCTACCCAA
>DBBC01000058.1 GCA_002292025.1 Firmicutes bacterium UBA994 | reverse complement strand
CATGTACAGGCGCACCTGCGCCGAGTTACGGGCCGAGGCGGCCTCCTTAGCAGCCGCCATCAACAGCATCGACACCTTGCACGCGAGGGTGGTCAGCTCTGTCGCGCAGATGGGTGGCGGTGCCATGCCGGAGCGAGATATACCTAGCGTGGCAGTAGCAATTGCGATGGACAGGCAGAGTGCCACGCTGCTGGAAGAAGGCTTGCGCAGAGCCCCTGTCCCCGTGATTGTCCGTTTGGTGGCAGAAGAAGTGTGGGTTGATATGCGCACTCTGCTGCCGGGTGATGTGAGCGATATAACAGCGGCTCTGACAGCAATCACGCGGGGGCACATATGAAGCACCTTATCATCGGCACGGCAGGACATATTGACCACGGGAAAACCACCCTTATCAAGGCTTTGACAGGCATTGACTGCGACCGTCTAAAAGAAGAAAAAGAGCGCGGCATTACGATTGACTTGGGGTTTGCCTACTTTGACTTGCCCAGCGGCAGGCGGGCGGGCATTATCGATGTCCCCGGTCATGAGCGCTTTATCAAGAATATGCTGGCCGGCGTAGGCGGCATGGATTTGGTGCTGCTGGTAGTCGCCGCTGACGAGGGCTTTATGCCGCAGACGGTAGAACACTTGCACATTCTGTCCCTGCTGCAAGTGCAGCGCGGCATCGTGGTCATAACCAAAGCCGACTTAGTAGAGCCCGACTGGCTAGACTTAGTATTGCTCGACATCGAGGAGAAGGTGCGGGGCACCGTGATGGCCCACGCCCCGACAATTGCCGTATCCGCTCACACCGGCCAAGGTCTAGTGGAGTTGACTGCCGCCATTGACCGCCTGTGCGAGGATCTGTCCGAGCGTGACGCCGGGCGGCCCTTTCGCCTCCCCGTTGACCGTGTGTTTACGCTGCAGGGGTTCGGTACAGTCGTAACAGGCACCTTGCTGGCAGGCACTGTACAGGCAACGGATCAAATTATGCTCTACCCGGCATTGATGCCGATTAGAGTGCGCGGCGTAGGTGTGCACGGGGTGCAAGTGAGATCAGCCCAAGCAGGGCAACGCGTGGCGCTAAACCTTGCTTCCATCGGCGTAGAAGCTATCCGGCGGGGGGATGTATTGGCGGCTAAAGGTCATCTGTCCCCTAGCTTGATGCTCGATGTTCGCCTGTCTTTGCTGCCCGACGCCGATAGGCTCCTCGCTAATCGTGCCCGCGTCCGCCTCTATATCGGTACGGCAGAAGTGATTTGCCGCGCCGTGCTGCTAGACCGGGATGAACTAAGCCCCGGGGAAAGCGCCTACGCGCAGCTGCGATTGGAGGCGCCGGTGGCAGTTTTGGCAGAGGACCGCTTTGTGCTGCGATCTTACTCTCCTCTAGCCACGCTGGGAGGAGGGACAGTGCTTGACCCCCTGCCCAAGAAACGCAAGCGCTATCGCGAGCGCGCCTTGGCGGAGTTAGCTGTCTTGGAAAGCGGCAGTACGGCGGAGATTATCAGTCAATACTTAATGGCTCAGGATGAGCATCTCTACACGCGCGAACAGGTTTTGCGCATTATCGCTAAGCCGGACCGTGAAGAGGCACTCGAGCAACTTTTGGCTGACGACCACGTAGTAAGTGTTTTTGCCGACGAAGCAGAATACCTATTCCACCGCGCTCGGCTTAAGGCGTTACTCGATAAAACAATGGCTGTAGTGGGTGAATACCATCGCCGTTTCCCGCTGCGGGCAGGCATGCCTAGGGAAGAACTGCGAAGCAGAATCATGGGCGACGTCAACAGCCGCGTCTTTGCCGCTGTGTTACTAGAGATACAGGCCGAATCATCCCTTGGCTTGACGGCGAAATCAGTTGCTTTACGTGATTTTCGTGTTGAGTTTGCGGGCAAATGGAACCGCGCCCGAGAGACAGCGATCAGGCTGCTCACAGGGCCATTGTTTAGCCCCCCTGCACTTGATGAACTAAAGACCGAAACAGGTTTGTCGTCAGAAGACACTAAGGAACTGCTTGACGCCCTAGTGGAGGCCCAAGCAGTAGTCAAGGTGGCAGAGGGCATGTACTTTCATGCCGCAGCCATCGCCCGCGCGCGCGAACTAGTGCTACAGCACTTCCGTGCTGAGCCCGAGCTTTCCCTAGCCGCGTTTAGAACCTATATCGACAGCAGCCGCAAATACGCTCTCCCGCTGTTAGAATACTTTGACCAACAGCGCATTACGTATCGCGTAGGCGAGGTACGCAGGCTGCACTCCGCTTTTGACAGCAGCGGCTCCACCGTGCTAGACTGACAACGGGAGTAGATAGGTTCTGGTGTGCCTTCCGGACTTCAAATCCGTCAGCGGTCTCTAGAACAGGCCGCGGTGGGTTCGATTCCCACATACTCCCGCCAGCAAGAACCGCGCAGGCTATTGCATGCAATAGCCTGCGCTTTATAATTTTATCGAAAAGTACAATATTATTTGCCATGGGTTACAGACCTCATAGTAATTATCCCAGAAGGAAGCCCTAGGATAATAGCGAAAGTAGAGGCTAGGCGCTAATGTCTTTGTATTTTTTGTGTGTGCCAAAATCCTTCAGTCCAAAGGAGGGAACCGACTTGGGGCAGATAATTGGCAGGCTGGGTGGGACGGTAGCTGGATTTGACATTGTTTGCACCTATGCCGATGGCAAGGTGGAGGGCCGTTTGGGCGGCACGCTACATGGCGCTGACCTAGCGCTTATCTATGACCCTGCCACGGGCAAGATGGAAGGTCGTCTCGGTGGCGAGTTCGAAGGCAATGACGTCTCACTGCTCTGCACCAGTCAGGAAATCAAGGGGAGAATCGGCGGCGAGATAGTGGGCATCAACTTTGACCTGCGTGCTGAGGATAGCAGGACTTTTGTTGGGCGTTGCGGTGGCATGATAGATGGGTTCGATTGTAACCTGTATAACGAGGGCGGGGTAGTATCTGGGCGCGCCGGTGGTGCGGTAAGTGGCAAGGACGTTTCCGTCAAATTCGACGCCGATGTAACGTTTTCAGTAGCTGTTGTGGTGGCCATGTTGGCGTACTACTGGTACCGCAGGACTGGTCTGCGATTCTTGGACGCAGGCTTTCGTTGGCGACTATTTTGACCTGTTACCGTCCCTGTTGGGCTTTCAAACCCAGACGACACGGGCACGGTGACGTCGTTTTCGCAGGTCGCCCTCGTGTACCCCCACCGGGGTTCGGTGGCGATTTATGGTGCCTCCCCCTCGTCCTGTAACACACGCTCATAAAGCGTATCACGGATGCGGAAGCCTGCTATGTCGCGTAGCGCATCCAGATGAGATTTGATCTCCCTTATCGCCCCTTTGTGCTTAGCTTCGACAAGAACGCCGATCAAGCCCACATACCGCAAACCTAAGTGTCTGGCAACTTCGCGTCCAACTCTTTCGTCCATCAGAAGTAGATCAGCCTGCACTTCCATCGTGAGAACAATCGCCTCAGCTTCTCCGGCATCAAGTTGTTGCTGTAAAGCGTGTGCTAGGGTTGTGTTAGCAATCGATTTTACCCTTATCCATGCGGCTGCCTTTACTTCATCTGCTCCTAGCTCTCCGGCACCGTTAACGACTACTTCGTGCCATACCGCTTCTGGGATGTACAACGCACCGTAGAGGTGGCGTAACAAGTCCAATTTCCCGATCCGTGCCATATTGATGAGGGGTGAGGAGTTACTCACAACACTCATAAACGGCTGCGTTCCCTAATCGTTGCCAGATCCTCTTCATAATCCTCCATGTCATAATGTACGGGAATTTCTCTGCTCCCTAATATCTGCTGGAATGCCCATACAGTCATCCCCGCCATCTCACGCGCCTTGCCAAATGAAAGCCGCCCCTGCTGAAACAGGTGTATTGCCAACTCGCGCCTCATCTCCTGCGGCGTCATCCGTGCGGCGTGGAGCACTTCGCGCGGTATTTCAATAGATATTGTACCTGACATTCTTTGACCCCTCTCCGTCATTTTTTGCCTCCTGTGATTCTCAATCCGCTGGCGCTCGCAACTTCACTTAAACAGCTTTCGCAGCGCCCTGCCCGTAGCCTTGCCGGCAGCTCTTCTGCCGACCCGCTTGGCCATTTTCTTGCCGCTGCCGCTGGAGATGGCCTGCCAGTCCCCTAACAGCTTGGCTAACCAATACAAGAAGCCTCTGGTTTTACTGATGCTCAACTCCCCACCTCCCCGCATTTCTTCAGTTTCTTTTGTCGGTCACATATTCTGCATCGCGCTATAATCTCCTTTTACCGTCACGGTTCCGGTCTTACGCTGACATAAAACTCCTTAGCCAACTCCCGCCGGCAGCGGCACGCTTTTCCCCCTGCGGCAGGAACGCGCGTGTCGGCGGAGAAATGTATGACGGATCAACGTTGCTTAAGTCGAGCCGTAGCAGAAACAGCGGCCTTGTTGCGCTCACCGGAAGCGCGCGAGGCCATAGAAAGGAGGAGGGCGGTGTGGTCGTTAGGCTAACCGAATTGTCTCAAGGCGGCGGCTGAGCCAGCAAGTTAGGGCCGGGTGCCCTAAGTAGTCTTTTGGCGAATCTGCCCAAACATGCAAATGCCCGCGTCCTCGTCGGCATAGAGACCAGTGACGATGCCGGTGTGTACCTTCTGCGCGATGACCTAGCCATCGTGCAAACCGTGGATTTCTTTTCGCCCCTGACTGACGACCCGTATATGTTCGGTCAGATCGCCGCAGCTAACTCCCTCAGTGACATTTACGCCATGGGGGCAAAGCCCCTGACTGCGCTCAATATCGCCTGTTATGCTTCATGCGTGCCGCTGTCGGTTATGGGTGAAGTGCTGCGCGGGGGAGCCGACAAAGCCGCCGAGGCGGGTGTCGCGCTTCTGGGGGGGCATACGGTGGAGAACGCCGATATCAAATATGGACTGGCAGTCACCGGCGTGGTAGACCCCAACAAGATTATTAAAAACAGCGGGGCACGGGCAGGGGACAGCCTCATCCTGACCAAACCGCTTGGCACAGGCATCGTTACTACAGCTTACAAAGCCGGTATGGCAGATGTAGTGCACCTGCAGGCGGCCCTTAACACCATGACCGAACTAAACAAGACAGCGGCGGAGGTCTTCGCAACCTTCGATGTTCACGGCGGCACAGATATCACCGGCTTTGGCATGCTTGGGCACACGGTCGAGGTTGCGCGTGCCAGCGGCATAGAGATTGTGCTTTCTGCAGGTGAAATCCCGCTACTTCCCGGCACGCTAGAGTATGCGGCGATGGGTCTCATACCAGCCGGTGCCTACCGCAACGCAGAGCACTTCGCCAGTTGCGTGTCCATTGACGGAGCGGTGCCGGAAGCACTCACCGACGCTTTGTATGACCCGCAAACCAGCGGTGGTCTGCTTTTTTCACTGCCGCCGCAAGACGCGGAGCAAG
This sequence comes from Firmicutes bacterium UBA994, assembly GCA_002292025.1. Classification (GTDB taxonomy): domain Bacteria; phylum Bacillota; class UBA994; order UBA994; family UBA994; genus UBA994. Next base: position 7,757 of record DBBC01000058.1, on the reverse strand, counting down.
CCCTGCGGGCTCTTAAACAGGCAGGTGTTCCGGCAGTGAAAGTCGGCTATTGCCGGGCAGGCAGCCCCGGACGCGTGGATGTCAAATATTTAACCGACGCTCGCGGGAAGCGGACATAATCGCAATCGCTTGCAGACCGCACACAAGAATGTTATACTAATCACGAGAACTTTATATCTGCTGAATGAAGCTAGCGGAAGAGACCTCGGTGGGGCGCCGAAGGAGCACGCTTGCAACTCGCCGGTTGCATAGTTAAACTCTCAGGCCAAAGGACCGCTCAGCGGACAGCACTCTGGAAAGCCAATAGGTGGCACCGAAGGAGCAAGCGGGACTGTTCTATCCCGCGAAATCTCTCAGGTCAGTCAGGACAGAGAATGGGCGGCAGGCTTTGCCGTTCGTTTTTTATTGTAAACGGCGAAAGGTGGTCGTTATTAATGTTGCTAAAAAATGTCACGCAAGACATTGTGTTCGAAAAACTAGGCGAAATCCTGCGTTGTCATCCCGAGATTTGCTCCTGTGACCGATGCCAACTAGATATCGCGGCTATAGCCCTCAATCACCTGCCGCCACGCTACGTAGTTACGACCATCGGCGAGGTCATTACCCGTACCGGCAGCCTCGACGCACAGATTTCCGTCGATACCATGCTGGAGTTAACCAAGGCCATAGCCATAGTCAGCCGCTCCCCTAGGCATGCCGAGAATCCGCATCATCAGCAATAACCCGCTGGTAGCCTTAAGCGCGGACGACATTTTTGTGCCTGCGGAAAGCATCCTGCCGGTGCTTAATCAAGTGCGTGACTTGGTGCATATCGGGCACCACCTGCTTACGCATCCTTTGGCGGGCAGTCTCAAACCTAACGAAAACCCGTATCGCTCGGTAGTGGTCACTAAAGAAGCCTTGGGCGTAGACTGCCAATCAGTACGCTTGGTGGAAGGCGCTATAGCGGTTGCGAGCCGCATGCTAACGGAGCGACCGTATCGCGCGTGGTCAGGTACCGTGCTCGCGGATCTACAGCTCGTGGACAAAGCACTTTTGGCGAGCGCACTAGACTCTTTTGGCAAAGCAAAAGCATAACGATTTAAGGGGCGTGATTTTATGGAAAACTTATGGGATATCATAATCGTGGGCGGAGGCCCTGGGGGTTTAGCCGCGGCTATTTACGGTGCGCGAGCCAAGCTTAAAACGCTGCTTATCGAGAAGGGCAAGACCGGCGGCCAAGCTGCGACCACATGGGACATGGAAAACTACCCCGGGTTTGCCAAAGGTACTACCGGGCCGGGGCTGATGCAGGCCTTTACCGATCACGCCACCTCCTTTGGCGCGGAGATTGTACGCGGCGAAGTAGTGGACATAGCGGCGGAAGAAAAGACTGTCACCCTCAAAGACGGCACCAAGTATCACGGGCGCACGCTTATCTTCGCCCCTGGCGCGGTTCCCCGCACTTTAGGGGTGCCGGGCGAGGCCGCTCTGCGTGGAAAAGGCGTATCTTATTGTGCGACGTGCGACGCCGACTTCTTTACTGACCTAGACATTGTTGTACTTGGGAACGGGGACGCCGCCATTGAAGAGGGCAATCACCTTACTAAATTTGCAAATTCTGTAACTGTTATAGCAATTCACGATGAAGGGGTCTTAGATGCAGCGCCAATGTTGCAGGAGCGCGCCTTCCGTAACCCGAAAATCAAGTTCATTTGGAATTCCACCCTACAAGAGATTCGTGGGGACGGAATTGTGGAGAGTGTAGTACTGCGCAACGTCAAGACTAACGAGCTTACCGAGATGGAGACCAACGGCGTATTCATCTATGTGGGAACAATACCGCTGACCGGTTTCTTAAAGGGCAAAGTGAACTTAGACGAACGCGGCTACATAGTTACTAACGAACAGATGGAGACTAACGTTGACGGCGTGTTTGGCGTAGGCGACGCACGTGTAACCTACCTGCGCCAAGTGATCACTGCCGCCGCGGACGGAGCTGTCGCGGCAGTGGCTGCCGAGAAGTACATTATCGAGGAGGAGGGTTTCAAGGACTCTGTCCTTGCCGAAAAGCGTCCGGTAGCCGTCGTGTTCTGGACACCTATGGATAGCAAATGCTTAGAAATGATGCCGAGCATCGAGTCCGCACTTTCTGGTTTTGGCAATAAAATTAAGACATGGAAGCTAGATACGTATCGCAATCGCCGTGTAGCCGCACGCTATGGTGTCACACAAAACCCAACCATCGTGTTTTTTCATCGCGGTCAGGTAGCCGCGCGCTTGGTTGTCACCGAGATAACGGCCGCAGCTATTGACGATACCCTTACCCCACTACTCAATTAACACATGGGAGGTGAGAAAATGATTGAAGTCCACAAAGACAATTTTGACCAAGAAGTGCTGCAAGCGGATGGTCTTGTCGTAGTTGATTTCTGGGGGCCTAAGTGCGAAAATTGTTTAGCGCTCATGCCAGACTTTCAACGTATCGCTGGTCTGTACGCAGACAAAGCGAAGTTCGCTAAGCTCGACACTTCCGGCAACCGTCGCTTAGCCATCGCGCAGAAGGTTTTGGGCCTGCCCGTGATCGCCTTCTATCGCGGCGGCGAGAAGATTGCCGAGTTAGGGCCGAGCGAATGCAGCGCAGAAAGCATCGAGGCTAAAGTCAAAGAACTAATTTAGGGGGTGACGATATGCGTTTGGAATTATGCAGCATCACGATCAGGGACGTGCGTTTCAGTTCCCAGACAGAGGTCAAGGGCGATGTGCTGTATGTCGACAAGCAAGAAATGATCGATTTCTGCCGCGACGAACGGCTGGCCTCTATCGACATCGAAATCGCCAAACCCAACGAGGCCACGCGCATTGTGCCGGTCAAGGACGTCATTGAACCGCGTGTAAAAGTCGAAGGCGGCGGGGGGATGTTCCCAGGGTTCGTCAGCAAAGTGGACATGGTCGGCAGCGGCATCACCCACGTACTTAAAGGTGTCGCAGTGGTCACAACCGGTAAGATTGTCGGATTCCAAGAGGGGATTATCGACATGAGCGGGCCGGGGGCACAGTACACACCTTTCTCCGAAACGCTTAACGTCGTCGTAGTGGCGGAGCCACAAGCTGGGCTCTTGCAACATGACCACGAGGCTGCTCTGCGCACCATGGGGCTTAAGGCGGCGGCTTACTTAGGAGAAGCCGGGCGGCACGCGAAGCCTTCAAGTACAGAAGTTTTCGATTGCCCGCCCTTGCCGCAGGCGCTTAAGCAGTTTCCGGGGCTCCCAAAAGTGGCCTATGTTTACATGCTGCAAAGCCAGGGACTGCTGCATGACACGTATGTCTATGGCATTGACGCCAAGCGCACCTTGCCCACTTTTATCTATCCCACAGAAGTCATGGATGGCGCGATTGTCTCAGGCAATTGCGTGTCGGCCTGCGACAAAAATACGACCTTTCACCATCAGAACAGCCCGATCATCCATGAGCTTTTCGCACGGCATGGGAGGGACTACAACTTTATCGGCGTAGTCGTCACTAATGAGAACGTGACGCTGTCGGATAAGGAGCGCTCCTCTAATTTCACGGCCAAACTTATCGAGTGGCTGGGGGTTGACGCCGCCATTATCTCCGAGGAAGGCTTTGGCAACCCTGACGCCGATCTCATGATGAACTGCGTTAAGCTAGAGAAGAAGGGCATCAAAACCGTGTTGGTGACGGACGAGTATGCCGGGCAAGATGGGGCTTCGCAGTCTTTAGCAGATGCCGATCCCTTGGCTGACGCGGTAGTAACCGCCGGTAACGCCAACCAAGTCATTGTTCTGCCCAAGATGCAGAAAGTAATTGGGCACAAGGAAACGGCGGATGTCATTGCCGGAGGGTGGCACGGTTCTTTGGCAGCGGATGGCTCCATAACCGCTGAGATCCAAGTCATTACCGGCTCCACCAACGAATTAGGTTTCAGCAGGCTAACTGCTAAGGGAGTATAGGGGAGGGGGTCAAACCACCATGCTTAAAGGCAAAAAAGTAATCATCCTCGGTGACCGCGACGGAGTACCCGGGCCCGCCATAGAAGAGTGCATAAAGTCCGCCGGCGGCGAAGTGGTGTTTTCTGTCACGGAATGCTTTGTCTGAACGGCCGCAGGTGCCATGGACCTAGAGAATCAACGTAGGGTAAAAGAGATTGCCGAGAAAAACGGCGCTGAGAACATTATCGTCGTTCTCGGCGGCGCGGAAGCAGAAGCCGCAGGCTTAGCTGCCGAAACCGTTACCGCGGGCGACCCTACCTACGCAGGTCCATTGGCCGGAGTCCAGTTAGGACTCGCAGTTTATCATATCTTTGAACTCAAAGACCAAGTTGATGCCGGTGTCTATGATGAGCAGATCAGTATGATGGAGATGGTGCTCGACCCCGAGGCCATCATTGCCGAAGTCAGCGCTATGCGTAAGGCGCACAGCAAGTACGGGCAGTAACCGTTGCTCCTAACAGAAGGGGGGAAAAACATGAGCAACCAGAAACTTAAGGTAGTTCACTACCTAAATCAATTTTACGGTGGTATCGGCGGTGAGGATAAGGCCGACCATCATCCGGAAGAGCGTGCAGGGGTACTAGGCCCGGGGATGGCGCTGCAGGCAGCTTTGGGTGCTGATGCTGAAGTCGTAGCCACAGTAATATGCGGCGATAGCTACTTTGCCGAGAATATCGAAAGTGCCCTGCATACCGTTATCACCATGATCAAAGCTCACGCTCCGGACATTGTCGTAACGGGTCCCGCGTTCAATGCCGGGCGATACGGTGTAGCTTGCGGTGCTGTGGCTAAGGCTGTGTTCGAGGAGCTGCGCGTTCCGGTCGTCAGCGGCATGTACCCTGAGAACCCGGGCGTGGAGATGTACTGCCGCTACGCCTACATAGTAAGAACTGGGAACAGCGCCGCCGATATGCGCAAGGCCATACCGGCTATCGCCAACTTAGTCAAAGCCCTCGGCAAAAAGGAAGAGGTCGCGCCGGAGACGCATGCTTATATTCCGCAGGGCCTGCGCAAAAATTACTTCCACACTGAGCGTGGCGCTAAACGTGCCGTAGATATGTTGGTGGCAAAGATCAACGCACAGCCGTTTGTCACGGAGTACCCAATGCCGCATTTTGATCGCGTGGCACCGAACATGCCCATCGCGGACGCACGCAAAGTCAAAATTGCCTTGGTTACCTCCGGCGGCATAGTCCCTAAGGGTAACCCCGATCACATTGAATCATCTAGCGCCAGCCGCTACGGCAAATATGACCTACAAGGAGTAACCGACCTCACACCGGAGAGTTTTGCCACCGCCCACGGTGGCTACGACCCGGTTTACGCTAACCTCGACGCAGACAGGGTGTTGCCGCTAGACGTACTGCGCGAAATGGAGAAAGCCGGTGAAATCGGGTCTCTGCACCGCTACTTCTATACCACCGTGGGCAATGGCACGGCTGTCGCCAATTGTGCGGCTTTCGCCAAAAAGATTGCCCAAGAGTTGGTTAACGACGGCGTCCACGCGGTCATTCTGACCAGTACCTGAGGCACCTGCACGCGTTGCGGTGCAACGATGGTAAAGGAAATTGAGCGCGCAGGTCTGCCGGTAGTACACATGTGTACAGTAGTGCCCATTTCGCTAACTGTTGGGGCCAACCGGATTGTGCCCACCGTATCTATCCCGCATCCACTCGGCAACCCTCAGCTGACTGCCGCCGATGAGAAGGAGCTGCGCCGCCGCTTGGTGCGCAAGGCATTGCGAGCACTAGAGACTGAGATTCACGGCCAAGTAGTTTTCGACAAGTAATCGCAGCCATGTGCGGGCGGGCAACCCCGCCCGCACATGTCAGTTCGCAGTCCGGTTATAGATCCGAAAAGAGGTGACCATTTGTTTCCGGTAATTAAAGGCGCTGCGTATACACTTTTTCATTGCCCCAACGTACTTATAGACCACGGCACGACGCAAACTGTGGAGCGAGACAAAAATCCTGCCAGTGAGTACCTAAAGAAGCTCCCTGCGCATCTTAGGAGTTTCGCGGACTGTGTCGCCTATCCACCGAACCAAACATATATCGGGGCGTTAGCAGCGAAAGAGCTCGACGCCATTCCCAAGCCTTGGTATCAGAACGGCAGCCAAGGTGCTTCGCGCTTCGCGCAATACGGCGAGGTTATGCCAGAAGACGAGTTCTACGGCGTAATGAAACTTGTAGACTCCTTCGACCTAGTGCTGCTAGAAGCAGAATTTGCGTCTGAGGTCCGTAAAAAACTTGAACAACATCCCGCCTTTCAAGGAACCGACCTCAGCAAACTGCAAAAGACATCCGACCGAGCAGCGATAAAGGAGCTTGTTGACGCACATATAGCCGAGCCCTTGCGCTTAGGCGACCAACTCGTCGGCTGCGTGCGCCAAGCACACGAAACCGACAAAGCGCTTACAGCCCACATTATCTTTGAAAACCTGGCAGCGATGGCATCGGCGGTCGTTTCCATGCGTCAACTGTTCCTGCAGAGCGGCCTAGACCCCAAGCAGGTAGACTATATCGTGGAGTGCAGCGAGGAAGCGTGCGGCGACATGAATCAACGCGGCGGCGGTAACTTTGCCAAAGCCATCGGCGAAGTCGTGGGTTGCAGTAACGCCACGGGCAGCGACACGCGCGGCTTCTGTGCTGCGCCTGCGCACGCCATGGTCGTCGCCTCGTCACTGGTGCAGTCCGGCGTGTTTAAGAACGTAGTTGTGGTAGCCGGTGGCGCGGTGGCTAAGCTGGGCATGAACGGTAGGGACCATGTCAACAAAAACTTGCCGGTACTCGAAGATGTCCTAGGTGGATTTGCGGTGTGGGTGGCGGAAAACGACGGCATCAACCCCATTGTGCGCACAGATATCGTGGGACGCCACACTATCGGCTCGGGCTCAAGTCCGCAATCCGTAATGCAGGCCATTGTGACCGATCCGCTGGATCGTAAGGGGCTTAAGATTACCGACGTTGATCAATACGGCGTAGAAATGCACAACCCCGAAGTCACCGTGCCGGCAGGTGCAGGTAACGTCCCCGAGGCTAACTACAAAATGATTGCCGCACTAGGCGTTAAACGCGGTGAACTGGAGCGCGCGGGTATCATGGACTTTGTCGCCAAACACGGCATGCCCGGGTTTGCCCCGACACAGGGACATGTGCCCTCAGGCGTGCCCGTAATTGGCCCGGCACGCGATGCCATTTTGGCAGGGAAGATTAAGCGGGCCATGATTATTGGCAAGGGCAGCCTATTTCTGGCGCGGATGACAAACCTTTTTGACGGCGTGTCCTTCGTCATGGAGACGAACCCCGGCTTTGAGGTCGCTAAGCCGACAGGCATAGACGAGGCAGAAGTCCGTAAGCTAATCGCCCAGGCGATGCGCGCTATGGCGACGTCTCTGGCAGAGCAGGAGTAGTACGCCATGAAAGAAACAAAAGAACTGGTGGCTAAAGTCTTTAACGAGATTGCAGACGCGCTGGAGACAGGCGTTTTTGGCACACGCGTGCGGATTGGCGTCACCCTGCTCGGCAGCGAGCACGGTGTAGCGGAAGTAGTGCGTGGAGCCGAACTGGCGGCGCAGGCTAACCCAGAACTTGAGGTAGTGCTCATCGGACCTGCCGTTGACAGCAAGCTCACGCAACTGACAGCCCAGACAGAAAAGGAACAGCATACACTCATGGAGCAGATGCTGCTCTCAGGGGATCTTGCCGCGGCAGTTACCATGCACTACAACTTCCCCATTGGCGTGTCCACCGTAGGCAGGGTCAT
>DBBC01000017.1:6431-9456 GCA_002292025.1 Firmicutes bacterium UBA994 | reverse complement strand
TTCGCGCAGCATGCCCTCCACGTCAAGGCTGAGAGCCTCGGCGCTAACAGGCCCCGGGCACAAGGCGCATATTTCCCTAATAGTAGGGAAAAACTCCCGGCCTTCCTTGGCGATAAGTGTGGGGTTGGTAGTAATTCCGGCAACTATGCCCAGCTTTACGATACGGCGAATTTCGTCTAAGTTTGCGGTATCAAGAAAAATTTTCATACCGGCATCACCGCAACATCCTTGACTATCAGCGTGGCCTCGGTCGCCTCGATTACGGCCTGCACCGTAGTATCAGGCGCGACTTCCCGCAGCACCAAGCCCTCTTTAGTGACCTCAATCACCGCCATATCAGTAACTATTAGGTCTACCTGCGCTTTGGCCGTCAGCGGCAGCGTGCACTGCCGCAATATCTTAGGCATTCCCTTGGCTGTATGCTCCATGGCCACAATCACTTTGCGCGCGCCGACGGTTAAGTCCATGGCCCCGCCCATGCCGGGGACGATTTTGCCCGGCACCATCCAGTTGGCGAGGTTGCCCCGCTCGTCTACCTCCAGCGCGCCGAGTACAGTTACATCGACGTGCCCGCCGCGGATAATAGCAAAAGACATGGCGCTGTCAAAGCATGCGCCTCCCGGCAGAATGGTGACCGGCTGCCCGCCCGCATTGGTAACATCTTTATCCTGCTGCCCGGCGCTGGGGGCGGGGCCCAAACCCACAAAACCGTTTTCTGATTGAAATAACACATCCACCCCTGCCGGCAGGAAGTTAGCCACCAGCGTCGGCATGCCTATGCCTAGGTTCACTACCATGCCGTCCGCAAGTTCCATGCCGACGCGTTTAGCAATATGCTCACGCTTAATGTCCCGGCTCATGCACAGCCTCCTTCACCACATAGGTCACGAACAGTCCGGGGGTCATCACTTCATCCGGGTCAATCGCGCCGACCGGTACAATTTGCTCTACCTCGGCGACCACAATTTTGGCCGCCATAGCCATCAGAGGGTTAAAATTGCGCGCCGCGCGGCGGTACACGAGGTTGCCTTTTTCGTCGGCCTTATGGGCCTTAATCAGGGCGAAGTCGGCCGCCAGCGGCTTTTCCAGCAAAAACTCTCGTCCGTCCACCGCAATTTTTTGTTTGCCTTCCTCTACCACTGTGCCCACGCCGGTCGGGGTAAGCACGCCCCCCAGCCCCGCCCCTGCCGCGCGTACTCGTTCGGCCAGCGTGCCTTGCGGCACCAGCACCACTTCGGTTTCGCCCGCGTGCATCTGCCGCCCGGTCTCCGGGTTGGTGCCGATGTGCGAGGCCATGACCTTCTTTACGCGCTTAGCGACGATCAACTTGCCGATACCCCGTTCGGGGAAACTGGTGTCGCTGCCGATTACTGTCAAGTCCTTGGTTCCCTTGCGCAGCACTTCCTCTACAAGGCCCTCCGGTGTGCCTACGCAAAGAAATCCTCCAATCATTATAGTCATGTCGTCTTGCAGCGCGGCAAGCGCAGCTGCGGCTGTGGTAATCTTACTTGGCATAAATTGCCTCCCTTCTGTTGCTTACGCCAGTGGCTACTCTCGACTTTTTATATCACTTCTGGCTGTCGACTATCGGCCGGCGGCCAGCGACAATATCTCTCTTGCTTCCCGCGGCGTGGCAATTTCCCTGTGGCACTCGCGGGCGATACGTACCATGCGGGCCACAAGTTCGGCGTTGCTCTTAGCTAGGACACCCTTAGAATAATAGAGGTTGTCCTCAAAGCCCACGCGCACATGGCCGCCCAGCACGATGCTCATAACCCCAAGCGGCAGTTGTGCGCGCCCGATGCCGGCCACGCTCCACGTCGCGCCCGGGGGGAGGCTTTCCACTAAGTGGAGCAGATTCTTAGGTGTTGCCGGTATCGCCCCCGGCACCCCTAAAACAAAGTTAAAATGCAGCGGTTCTTTAAGCAGGCCTTTCTTCACAAGGGCGAATGCGTTTTGAATCATGCCCACTTCAAACACCTCGACCTCGGGCTTGACCCCGTGCTCCTGTAGCGCCCTAGCAATACTCTCCACAATCTTGGGGGAGTTCATAAACACATCGTCGCCAAAGTTGCAGGTGCCCGTCGTCAGTGTAGCCATCTCCGGCTGCAGCGCAATAGGTGCGACGCGTTCTTCGGCTGTCGCCGTCACCGCCCCGCCGGTAGAAAACTGTACGATAATGTCGCAGCGCGCGCGAATAAGCTGCATCGTCTCCCGGAAGATATCTGTGTCCTGCGAAGGCTTGCCCTCGGTATCGCGCACGTGAATATGTACTATCGACGCACCTGCCGCGTGGCAGCGATACGCCTCCGCGGCGATTTCCTCCGGCGTCAGGGGAATGTAGGGCGATTGTTCGCGCGTCACTTCCGCGCCGATCAGCGCGGCGGTGATAATAAGTTTAGACAGCGTAGGCACCTCGCTTTGTGATGATAGGGAAACAAAAGACAAAAACAAAAGACAAAAACCAAAAGACAGGTCACGTTGTGGTTTTTGCTTTAAGCCTTTTCTTCTTACGCAGATGGAGGTGAAGTCCTGCTGACATTCGACCTAGTTCTTTTACTTGCTCATGCAGTGAGCTGTAATTCTGGGGCGGAAGATATCCTATGTCGCGAGCGAGAACCAATAGATAGCTGAGCTCAGCCAGAGAAGCTCTTGAGATGTTCAGATATCTGAGCATCTGGATATCATTGCTGTGGCCACGTCCCTCACATAAATTGGCAGGGATGGACACCGCCGCCCTCCTAATCTGGCTGGTAAGACCGTACTCCTCCTCCTTCGGGAAACCCTGCGTCAACTTATACACTGTAACCGCAAGGGCATGACTCTTGCGTACTAGAAGAATATCGTTCAAAAACTGATAATCCACTATCGCACCACCCCCTCAGTTTTTCACCTTTTGACTTTCACTCCTCCCCCCTTACGCGCGCTCTTTCCCTTTTGTTTTTCACCTTTTGACTTTTGTCTTTCGTCTTTCGTCTTTCGTCTTTCCCCTTTTGTTTTTCACCTTTCGTCTTTCGTCTTTCGT
>DBBC01000017.1:3224-6145 GCA_002292025.1 Firmicutes bacterium UBA994 | reverse complement strand
TTTAGACAGCGTAGGCACCTCACTATCCGTCCCTTCGTCGCTGCCGCTCGGCGGGCACCACACACGTGCCGCTAGCGCGGCACACCAGCACAGGCTCAGCAAGAAACTCCGCCGCCGAAGGGTTAGCGGGGTCGTTTAGCGCACGAATAACCTTATAGGCAGCAAACGTCATCTTGCGGCTGGTGTTCCCTACCTTAGTAATTTCCCCGTGCGCCTCGATGTAATCCCCGGCATAGGTTGGCGCCGTAAATGCCACCGCGTCATACGCCACCAACAGCCCCTCGTCGCCGTCGTGGCGAATAAGGAGCTCCGTCGCGATGTCGCCAAACAGCGCCATTATCCTAGCGCCGTCCACTAGATTGCCGCCGTAGTGCGCGTCATGGTTTCCCATGCGCAGTCTAAGCATCGCTTTCACAAGACTAACCCCCCCGTACCTGATATAGCCCACCGTTCGCCCACTTTTGCTTTTTATTTTTTGCCTTTTGTCTTTTAACTTTCGCCACCATGCACTGCGCAGAGTCCAAGCGTCAGGAAACCTGAAGCAAAAGGCTCCGTCCCTTTTGCTTCCGTCCCTTTTGCTTCACTTTTTCCCTACGGCTGCGGCGTAGGCCACGAAGTTGTCTTTGCCGTCTAGGCCTAGCAGCGCGTTGAGCGCGTCGTCGTGGTACGCCCCCACCGCACACATGCCGGCACCGATAGCCTCACACGCTAAATGCAGGTTTTGGCAGATGTGGCCCGCATCAAGCAAAATATACCTGTACGCCCGCTCGGAGTAGCGCCATTCGCTGCGATAAATGTCTGCCGCCCAAAAGAAGCTCGCCGCGGCGTCGCCCACAAACGGCTGCTTGTAGCACGCCTCGGACAGCTTTTCGCCCCAGCCTGCGCCGGCGTCCAGCTGCACCAATTGGTGCCCGATGGCCTTATATCTATAGATGCCCGGCACCAGCCCCTCTACCCTGTGCACCCACAAATAGGTCTCAAACGGGTGGCGCGAACCTGCCGAAGGCACAGTCCGCAGCGTGGCCGGGCGGCTGGTTACGCGCTTGACGCCTTGGGTTGTCCAAAGCAGAAAAGTAAGTTCCTCTAATGTCAGCCATCCATCCGTAAACTTGCGCGTGCTCTTGCGGTTTTCTATGGCCGTCAGCAAATCAATACGTGGTATGGCCAACTCCTGCGGCGGGGGCAAGTCAATCACCGGCTTCCCCGCATCAAGCTCTTGATCTAAAGGTGGCTGCGGCAGCTCCTTTTCTTGGTCGGAGGGGGCGCTGTATTGGTATTTTGTCCGCTCGATAAACTCTTGCCCGATAGTGCTCTTGAACTTGTCCACGGTCAAACCTCCCTGTAGTAATGAATTATACGCAACATGCCCTATTGCCGCCGCAGCCACTCCACCGCCGCCTCAAGCTGCGCGTCGCGGTGGATCGGGGGCCGTACCAGCAGGGCGTTAAGGGCGGCAATCACCTCCGGCGATGTTACGCCGTCAGCATGCAGCCCTTCTCGGTGCTGCACCCTGATCACGCCCAGCCGCGTCTGCCAGTCAAAATGCCCGCTCGCGGGCCCTGACATAAGACCTGCGGCAATCAGAGCGGCCTGCAGCTTCTTTACGTTTTCCCCGCGGTCGCCCGGCCTTAGCACCAAGTCATTGGGCACAAGCGGGGCCAGCGGCGGCAAGAACTGCGGTGGCACAGGCTGTACCACTAAGTTAGGCTCTAGCCCCTGCCCGTCGATCACGCGTCCGTTCGGCGTTAAGTAGCCCAGCACCGTGATGCTTACGCCGCCAATGTCCCGCGCTACGGTGTGTATTCTTTGCACCGTGCCTTTCCCAAAAGTGCGCGTGCCGATCACAAAGCCGGACTCACTGTCCTGAATGGCGCCGGTCAGCATCTCCGCCGCGCTGGCCGTCCGTCCGTCCACCAGCACCGCCAACGGTCTCCCTAAGCCTTGCCCCGCCATGGGGATTGGGTCCCGGCGTCCGCCCCGGCTCAAGATTTGCCCTAATAACTGCCCACGCGCAAAACGCGGTGCAATAGCCTCTAGGCTGCTCATCAGCCCGCCCGGGCAGCCCCGCATATCCAGGATTATACCCCGCGTGTGGGCCAGTTCCCTAAGGGCCAGAGTTATATCCTCGGCCAGCCCTTCGCCAAAACGCTCTATGAAGATATAGCCGAACCCCTCGTGCTCCCGCCAGCTGGCCGACGGCGCCACCACGCGCTCGCGCACTATGGTCACGGTGTGCAAATTCGCGACTTGCCCGCGAAAGTACGAAAGCGTGACCGGCGTGCCCACCTCGCCCCTGAGCAGACCCGTGATCTCTTGCAGCTGCAGGTGGCGGGTATCTTGCCTCTCGACCAAGAGAATTACGTCTCCCGCCATCAGCCCCGCCCGCGCCGCCGGGCTGTTTCTGAACACACGCGTAAGGAGGAGCCCATTAGGCGTAACTTCGACTGCCACACCGATGCCGCCAAAGGCGCCGGTGACGTGTTCAATAAACTGCGTGTGCTCTACAGGCGGCATAAAGCGCGAGTTGCGGTCGCCAAGCGACTCCATAATCCCCTTAAGCGCGCCTTGGATCAGCGTATTGGCGCTAATCTCCTGCCAGTACTCACGCTGTACAAGCCGCATCACTTCGACTACAATGCCAAAGGCATCGTTAGCCTGCGCCACAGTCCCGACCGCGAGGCTCAGCACCAACACCACCGCGAGGAGAGACCCCGCCATCACGCGCCATCTTTTCACCTGTTATGCCCCCTTGTAGTTAACTGCCGTTCTATTCGACAAGCGGCGCGCAGTTCCCTTGTTTCGAGCGGGGACAACTTATATACTAAGTGGGATGTGTGGAGTGCGAATGTGAAGTGAGATGGGGCATCTGTAGTGGTAACAAATCAGAGACGTGAAGCAAAAGGCTCCGTCCCTTTTGCTTC
>DBBC01000017.1:0-2871 GCA_002292025.1 Firmicutes bacterium UBA994 | reverse complement strand
AGGCATGACCAGTAAACACGCCATTTTTCGCGCAGCCTTCTGGCTAAGCGCGCTCTCTGTCCTCAGTAAGCTGCTGGGGTTTGCCCGCGAGCAAGCCATTGCTTGGCGTTTTGGCATCGGGCCTGAAGTTGACGCCTATGTCGCCGCCATGTCCATCCCGCAGATTTTGGCGGGCATTATCGGCGGGCTGCTGGCCACGACTTTCCTGCCTATCTACAGCGAGGAGCGCGCCCGCGGCCGTGGCGCAACCCTCTCCGGCACCACTTTTGCCGCCAGCGCGCTGCTGTCGACACTAGCCAGTCTTGCGGCTCTAATTTTTGCCCCGGTATTAGTGCGCCTTCTTGTCGGCAACTTTCCGCCTGCGCAGCAAGTTCTCACCGTAGCGCTGCTGCGCGTGTTGGCTTTTGGCACTTTGCTCATGTCCCTGTCGCAGTTCCTCACGATTTTGTTTAACGGGCATCAGTCCTTTCTTTGGCCTGGGCTTAACCCTGTTATACAAAATATCATTATCGTCGCTGGGTTACTGGCCGTGGCCTCGGCAGGGATCCTGCCCTTGGCATGGTACACCATGGTGGGTATGGCTGTCCCCGTGCTGCTGCTTATGGCCTTGGCCGTGTATTACCGCTATCCGCTCTTAACGCGCCCTAATTTCTTTGACCCTGCCTTCGCTAAAGTGCTAATTCTGGCCGCCCCTATTCTGCTTAGCGCCGTGTTTGGGCAGGCCTACATAATTGTCGACCGGCGTCTAGCCTCAGGGCTTGACGCCGGCTCCATCGCCGCACTTAGCTTTGCCAACCGCCTAGTGCAGCTGCCGTTAGGCATCTTTGTCACCGCTCTGGCTACCGCTGTCTACCCCGCGCTCACGGAGTATGCCGCCAAGGGCGATAAAATCAGTTTTGGCAAAGCCACCTCCGCCAGTTTGCGCGGGCTGTTTTTATTAATGCTGCCGGCGACTGTGGGCCTGATTGTGCTGCGCTACCCCGTCGTGCGCCTAGCCTTTGAGCGCGGCGTTTTCGACGCCGACGCCACCACCAAGACCGCCTTCGCCATGGGTTTCTATGCCGTAGGCTTACTGGGGCTATCTGTAGGACAAGTTTTAATACGCGCCTTCTATGCCCTGCAAGACACTGTCACGCCCGTTAAAGTCGGCATAGCCACAACTCTGGTCAGCATCGCCTTAGCCGTCACCTTAGTGGGGCCCTTCGCCCACGGCGGGCTGGCGCTGGCTACCTCGCTGGGCGCTCTCTTTAGCGCCGGTCTGTCACTGTATCTCCTCAGCCAAAAACTCGGCCCCGGACAGCTGCGCCTCGGCGCGCTTCTGCCCAAAGTTGCGCTTGCGTCCGCCCTGATGGGCGTTGCGGCTGACCTAAGTTGGCGGTTCCTAGCACCGGCAGGCGACATCATAGCCTTAGGCGGCGCGGTAGGAGCGGGGCTTGTGGTTTATGGCCTAGGCCTAGCCTTACTCAAAGTCGAAGAAGTCGACCAAGCGAAGCAAAAGGGACGGAGCTTTTTGCTTCACAGGCTTCGCTGAACAGCACCAGCGTCACACCGGCGTAAATCCTTGCTCGGCAAAGTGCTTATCGTAAGCAAAGGCCTTGGTGATTCCCAATTGACGCATTGTGGTGAACGAGGCGCAATCAACTAAGCTTAACTCTTTGCGGTTGGCTGTCAGTAGGGCGCTCTGGGCTTGGCTGTGCTCATCGCTGTTTAGCCAGATAA
The DNA here is from genome assembly GCA_002292025.1 of Firmicutes bacterium UBA994. Lineage (GTDB taxonomy): Bacteria > Bacillota > UBA994 > UBA994 > UBA994 > UBA994. The sequence continues at coordinate 1,152 of DBBC01000017.1, read as the reverse complement.
TCGTCAGTATGGGGTACACGCTCTCGGCAAAGGCTCTTACCGCTGTCATTCCCAACCTGTGCTGCACTAAAGCATAAGTTTCTACCAACACGTAATTGTTGCACACCAGAGTTTCTTGTGACTCCAACAAGGATAGCCATGACGACTTGGCCTGTGCGTGGCGCGCATCGTCGGCGTCGAGCACTGCCAAGAAGGCCGAAGTATCGATGTAGACGCTCACTTGGCGTAATCCTCGGCTAAATATTTGTCATGGCTTTCCGACAAGTCTCCCCTGCCGGAGCGAAACTGCCCGGCAATGGCACCGGCACGCTGCATGCGGCTTGCGGCTTCCGTAACAAGCGCTGATTTCTGGACATTGTCAATGTACTTGCGGATCAGCTCCGCCATGGAAACACCTTCGGCGGCGGCCCTTACTCGCAAAAAGGCTGCCTGTCGCTCCGTCAATTGGATTTGTGTGCGCACCATTGCATCTCCCCCCTTACATCATGATGGCAATAATGATAACACATGCAGCGCCAATCATCAAGTTTGACTTGCGAATGCGAACTGTGCCAGTACCAGCACTAGACCTCTCGTATGCAGCGCTGTCGTAGATAGCCTGTTCTACCTGCAAAGCAGGTAGAACAGGCTGCGGCGGCGAAAAAGCATGTGCAGGGTTTCTAAGGCTTTACCCTACCGTCAAACTGGGCAGGGGAGTCTGGCATGCGAACTGGTCATGATGTGAAACAAAAGATGTGAAGCAAAAGGCTCCGTCCCTTTTGCTTCAAGAAGGAGTGGTCGTTTTGCCCCCCAGAGTGTACTACTTGCCGCTGCCGGACGGCGCGCAGCCTGCCGCACAAGCCGTTGCCTTGGCTAAGCTTTTAGCCGTGAGCGGAGCAGGCGCAGTGCTCGCCAAAAATGACTTTACCCTGATTAAGTTTAGCGTGGGCGAAAAAAATAACGACACCCATATCGCCCCTGCCCTAGTCAAAGAAACCGTAGACTTTGTGCGCGCCGCCGGCGCCTCGCCCTTCTTAGGGGAAACCGCTACCCTCTATAAGGGCGAGCGCATGGATGCGGTTAAGCACTTGCTGCACGCCGAGCGTCAAGGGTTTGGCATCGCCGCTGCCGGCGCACCGAGTATTATGGTCGACGGTTTGCTTGGCGTGCGCG
>DBBC01000103.1 GCA_002292025.1 Firmicutes bacterium UBA994 | reverse complement strand
ATTGTCATAAACAACGCCGGCATCACAGCCGACTACACCCTCGTCCAAATGACGGAGGCGGAGCGGGACCGGGTTATTGACGTGAATCTCAAGGGCGTGTTTAACTGCGGCCAAGCTGCGGCCAAAATAATGGCGGAACAAGGCGGCGGTGTTATCCTTAACGCTTCGTCGGTGGTTGGCATTTACGGCAACTTCGGGCAGACCAACTACGCCGCCACCAAATGGGGTGTAATCGGCATTACCAAGAGCTGGGCTAAAGAGTTAGGCCGCAAGGGGATCAGAGTTAACGCCGTGGCACCTGGTTTCATCATGACCCCTATGACCGACAAAATGCCGGAAAAAGTGCTGGAGATGATGAAGGATAAATCCCCCCTGAAGTCACTCGGCTACCCTGAGGATATCGCCGCCGCTTACCTGTACCTAGCCTCAGATGAAGCTCGCTTTGTTACCGGGACGGTCCTCAGTGTAGATGGCGGCCTAGTGCTGTAATCGGAAGAGGAGGAGAAGAAGTAATGGCTAGAGTTTACTTAGTAGCTGCTAAACGCACTGCCATTGGCTCTTTTAGCGGAGCTCTGGCGCAGGTGCATCCGGCTGAACTTGGCGCCGCAGTAGTGAAAGACCTGCTGCAGACGACAGGCATTCCCGCCGCGGACGTGGACGAAGTCATTGTCGGCAACATTCTCCCGGCTGGCATGGGGCAAGGCTTGGCCCGGCAAGTGTCGATTAAGGCAGGTCTGCCTATTTCTGTCCCCGCCTATAGTCTCAACATGGTCTGCGGTTCCGGCATGAAGGCTTTGTTTAACGCCTACGCCAATATCAAAGCCGGGTTACACCACGTGGTCATTGCCGGCGGCACGGAAAATATGTCCATGTCTCCCTATATTTTGCCCAACGCTCGTTCCGGTTTTAGAATGGGCCATGTGCAAGCTCTCGACCATATGATTAACGAAGCCCTAACCGATGCCTTCAACAACGTCCATATGGGCATTACCGCGGAGAATATTGTCGAAAAGCATGGTATCTCGCGGCAAGCGCAGGATGATTTTGCACTTAACTCACAGCATAAGGCCATAGCAGCCGTAGACGCAGGGCGGTTCAAAGACGAGATCACCCCCGTAGAGATTAAGGGCCGCAAAGAGACCGTGGTCGTGGCGCAAGACGAATACCCCAACCGTGGGGGCACCGCCGACAAACTGGCCGGGCTGCGCGCTGCCTTCAAGAAAGACGGCACAGTCACAGCCGGTAATGCCTCCGGCATTAATGACGGCGCTGCCTTTACCATTGTCGCTTCCGAACAGGCACTAGCAAAGTACGGCTTACGCCCCTTGGCAGAGATTATCGGCATCGGGCAAGGCGGCGTAGACCCGTTAGTAATGGGACTTGGCCCGGTACCGGCAGTATCCGCAGCACTAAAGCACGCGGGGCATAGCTTGGCCGATATGGACCTGCTGGAGCTCAACGAGGCTTTTGCCGCGCAGTCACTGGGCGTGGTCAAAGATCTGAGCGAGGAGCACGGCGTGAGCCAGGAAGCGATCCTCGCCAAGTGCAATGTCAACGGCGGCGCTATCGCCTTAGGCCACCCGGTCGGGGCTTCCGGGGCGCGCATTATCACCACCCTAGCGCATGAAATGAAAAAGCGCGGCTCAAAGCTTGGCTTAGCCTCGCTCTGCATCGGCGGCGGCATGGGCACGGCCATTATCTTAAAGCAAGTCTAGCGGCTGAGGCGCGACATATTTTAGCAACAGGTGGGCAGCATCGCGCTTCCCCACCTGTTGCTTTAGCCTCTAGCCGATGTTATACTGCTAATGTCACAATTTGACCGTGCCGAAGTGGCGGAATGGCAGACGCGGCGGTCTCAAAAACCGTTGGATACTCTCCATGCCGGTTCGAGTCCGGCCTTCGGCACCAGCAGTCAGTCGCTCTTAAAGCCGTGAGACACGCGGATTTGAGGGCTTTTTTGTTTAAATCTGCCTAAGGACTTATCATTCTGGGTGTGGCTCCTGATATACGCTTTTCGATGTGCAGCTCATATGTGAAGTTCGCATTTTGCTTCACTGCAGCCAGTCTGGCCTCGGCTTCGGCCAGAGTTGCATACAGCCCTTCCTCCGCTAGATAAAGACCACTATCGTCTCTTAGAATCCGTGCGTTTTCGCTGCCTAGCTCAACTCGCATCATACTCTCAGCTCCTCCAACTTCTTCGCCAAATGGAAGGGACGAGGTTCTTAAGGAGTAGAAGGGGAAAGTCGATGGTGCCGTCGCTGGTGATAGCGCTGTGGCTTTCCTGTCGTCTTTCACCTTGATTATCAATCGTGCGGGATTTGGCTGTGCAGAATATTGTAGGACAACACGTTCCGTGAATGTTATTACGAAGCGATCAGTGCTGTCGTCCAAAGGTATGAGCCTGTAGATGTCATCGAAAAGCCTCATTTTGGAAAGGTCAGGCAAGGCGTTTGCCGCAGAAAATGCCCTTACCCCTGCCAGACTAACCTCTATGCTATAAGGATGGGTTCTTTTAGTGACTGTGAAATGTCCAGCGGTAGCTGCTGCCTCATCGCCCTGATAGAGATCTACAGTTAGGTTTTCCTGTAGGGTTTCCCAAGCGTCCTGCACGCCGATTCTCTTGCTGTCTATTGTCGCCGTATCGACGACAACGGTTACCAATTTCACTATTATTTTTCCACCGGGCAGCTGCTCCACCGTATTGGCAAAGGCGGGAGAAACATTTAGTGCAGTGACGAACACCAAAAATACGGCAGCAATGGCGCTTAGTGCTTTAATAACGTATCCAATCTTAGTCCTTCTATTTCTCACGGCTATTTTTCCCCTTTTAATCGCATTACTCACTATCACATTCAAATTCTCGGGCATGGGTACGCTATCATAGGCTGTTTTCAGTTCATCAATGCTGTTGCTCAAGGGATAACCTCCTTTACTTCGAGCCTTAAAGCCTGCAGTGCACCGTGCAGATAAGTCTTTACCGTCCCTACCGGTCGCTGCATGATGTCGGCAATTTGCGTCAGCGGCAGATCTTCAAAGTATTTTAAAATGATGACCGTTTTCTGGTTCTGGTTTAGACAATGCATGGCCTCATGCAGATCGATGGCCTCAATGGCCTGAGTCACGTCCTGCTGGACAGGGGCTCGGTTCACGCTCGCAGTGCGCGCCACCCTCCGACTTTTGTTGACATGATTCACCGCTTCGTTGATAACGATCCTGATCAGCCACGTATTGAAATACTCTGGGTTTTTCAGGGTGCGCAAATTAACATACGCTTTGCATACCGACTCACCTACGACGTCTAGAGCATCTTCGCGATTTTTCACATAGCTGTAAGCAATCCTGTAACACTTTTCTTGGCAGGCTTTCATTAACTCGCCAAACGCTTCCGCGTCGCCTCTTTGGGCACTATGCACTAGTTCACTTGCTTTCATCGGTCGCTCCTTCCTGTCCATCCTGCGGTAATTCTTGCGAACTACACTAATTAGACACGTGAACGGGGAAAACGGTTTTTTGGAACGCGCGACCAAACGGTCACATGCGACCCACCATGTGTTGTCGTTTTCTTGTGCCTAGCCCAGGACACCCTTTATACTCATTTTAGACAAACAAAGGAGTGGCATCGATGGAACAGAACCAAAACCTACAGGAGCAGCACACGCAATTAGCAATTCAGTGCTTTAACGAAACATGGACCCTCATCGACAAACCAGACCGCACCCCTGAAGAAAACTTGAAGATGATACATATGGCCCAT
>DBBC01000094.1 GCA_002292025.1 Firmicutes bacterium UBA994 | reverse complement strand
TGGTTTTCTGGGGCCCAATGGGGCAGGGAAAACGACCACTATTAAGATGATCGTAGGCCTGCTGCGGCAAGATAAGGGCAATATTGCGGTTAATGCGCACGACACGCGTCAGGACACTCTTGCCGCTAAGCACAGTATCGGCTACGTACCAGACAATCCGGACCTGTACGATAAGTTGCGCGCCTTTGAGTACTTGAACTTTATCGGTGACGTCTATGGAGTAGAGACTTCACTGCGTCAACAACGCGTGCTTAAACTGGCGAAAATGTTTGAGATACATGATAGCCTCAGCGACTTAATCGGCTCTTTTTCGCACGGCATGAAACAGAAGCTGGCCCTAACCGCGGCCTTAATACATGAACCTCCTTTGTTGATTCTGGACGAGCCCATGGTCGGCCTTGACCCACGCTCCGCGCACCTGTTTAAGGAACTGATGAACGACCATTGCAGTCAAGGCAGGACCGTGTTCTTCTCCACGCATATCCTCGACGTGGCGGAACGCCTCTGTCATCGCGTCGGCATCCTGCGGCGCGGCCGACTTATCGCCTGTGGGACGATGGAAGAACTGCGCCGCGCGGCTACTGCGCAGTCTAGTCTAGAAAGCATTTTCTTGGGGTTGACAGAGCAATGAGAAACCTGCTTAGTGTACTAAAAGTTACGCTTCTGAGCCACTTCTCAATCTCTGTTATGCAAGAGACCTTCTTTGAGCAGAAACGGCGCCGATGGGAACTCGTACTGGTAGTTCTGGCCGTGCCTTTGGTGGGGTTTAGTATCGGAGGCGTGATCTTTACTGGCGCAAACGCACTTTTTGGCTACTTGCCGCCGTTTTTAGCCGAGGTGGTGTTGACCGCAGCCATACTGGCAACGCAAATGATGGCGCTTATGTTTGGTCTTTTCGGCCTGATTTCGCTGTTTTACTTCTCTGCCGATCTCTCGCTCTTAGTTCCGCTCCCCATCAAGGAGTGGACCATTTTGGTGGCCAAGTATGTAGTCGCAGCTATTACGGAGTATCTGGCCCCTTTGGTGCTGTTCCTGCCTGTGCTCATCGCCTTTAATCGACATTGGCCGCTAGGCTGGGCGGGCTGGTTGATGGCGCTAGCTGTTTTCTTGTTGCTGCCTTTTGTCCCTTTGTCACTGGCCGGTATCGCTACGCTAACCATGATGCGGGGTATTGGGCGCCGTCATCGCGACCTACTGGTCGTCGTAGCCAGCTTGCTTATTATCGCCATGACACTTGCTTTTCAATACTTGACACAGGCAATCGCTGTAGGGGATTTAGACCTGCTGGCCCTGCTACAAGGGCGCGTCGACCTTGTAGCGCGAATCGGGGCGGTTTTCCCCCCCAGTATTTGGGCCACGCGAGCCATTTCGCGCGCGGGCGAGATTGACGGATTTATTAACCTGCTGTACTTAGGTGCAGCCTCGTTAGTCTCGGTCATCGCTTTCGTGTTAGTCGGGCAACTGGTGTTCTATGGCGGTTTGGTAGGGGGTGAGGAAAAAAAGCGGCGCAGAAAGGAGCTCACAGCCAGCGAACTTGCCAGCGTCAAGCGACACCCTGCGCTATACGCACTGACCATGCGTGAGTTAAAGCTGTTTTGGCGCACGCCCATTTGGATGTTAAATGCCTTTATTGCCATCGCCCTCATTCCGCTTATGGCATTTTTCCCTGCCCTAGCCAGAGGCGGGGAAGAAAACCCGCTTTCTCTGCTGCTGCGAGCCGGTGCAAGCGGTGAAACGCTAGCGATTCTAATATTTGCCGCGCTAATCGCCTCCCTTTCCAGTATAAACGCTGTGGCCAGTACTGCCCTGACGCGGGAAGGACGGCATTTGTGGATTTCTAAGATCATCCCCGTGCCCCCTACGGTAATGGTCAAAGCCAAACTTATTATGGCTCTGCTGGTTACCGTACTTGTGGGCGTGCCACTCACAGCGCTATTCGCACTTATTCTCGCCCCTAGCATGGCAAGCATACTCTTGGCTTTTGCTCTCGGGATCACCGGAGCCGTTGCGCCCCAAGCGCTAGGACTGACCTTTGACCTTTGGCGGCCTTTCCTTACTTGGACTACGCCCCAACACGCCGTGAAGAATAACTTAAACGCCGTGATGCCGCTGTTCTTCATTATCCCACTACTGTTTGCCAGTTACTACCTCTACATCTGGCTGTCGAAGCCTTTGGGGGCCCTGTTTTTACCGGTGCTGCTGGGGATACATCTAACCGCTGCCTGCACCAGCGTGTACTTTGTCATGACCCGGGCACAGAGTTTCTACGACAAGCTGGAGGTCACGACTTAGCTTATGCACCCTGAACACACCTATACGCACCGTGCCACTCGCGACGGCGCCAGCATCAGGGACATTCTCAGGCTCGAATTTGGCATGTCACGTCAGTTACTTATTAGGCTCAAGCGCAGCGGCGAGGTGCTGCAAAACGGCGCGCCTGCTTATCTAAACGCTGTGACCAAAACAGGTGATGTTCTGACTGTCACCTTGCGCGAAGAAAAGACCCCCTCTGCTGCCCCAGAAGATATCCCGCTAGATATTCTTTTCGAGGACGATTATCTGGTGGTAGTCAACAAGCCCGCAGGCCTAGTGGTGCACCCAACCAAGGGTTACCTGACAGGCACGCTGGCGCAAGCC
>DBBC01000080.1 GCA_002292025.1 Firmicutes bacterium UBA994 | reverse complement strand
TGATTACAGGAATGCTCCTTTAGTGACACTAACCTGTTCAACATTCAGCAGCAAATTCCTCTTTGCATCCTCGCCATCAGAGCTGCTCGCGGCAGCGCACCAAAGCAAGGGGGCCAGCATTAGCGTGTGCAGCACAAGGGCGTTGCCTAGCGGCAACGCCCTTGAGAAACTTAGCGATAGGAGAGGGATTTAGGTGAACTTACGCTTACGCGCGGCTTCGGACTTTTTCTTCCTGCGCACACTAGGCTTTTCATAATGCTCACGCTTACGCACCTCTGAAAGCACGCCTGACCGCTGGCACTGGCGCTTAAATCGCTTCAGCGCTTGGTCAAGACTTTCGTCTTTGCGAATCTTAACTTCTGACATTAAATTTCCCTCCCTCCGCCACTAACAACCGCTCGGAGAAGTCTCGGACTTTGAAACCACACCCATTGCTATTGTAGCACAGCAAGCGGAGGTGTCAACTCTACCCCGGCGGCCAGACCAAGCGTCTCCCGGCTAGGATATGGAAATGAAGGTGTCCTACGGTCTGTCCTCCGTCCCTGCCGGCGTTGCTGACAATGCGAAAACCGGCCTCCTGCAGCCCCTCTTGCCGCGCTATGGTGCCGATAGCGCAAAGAATATGATGGCCAAGCTTAAGGTCGCACACTTCCGGCGCGTCGATGCGCGACACGTGTGCCTTGGGGACAACTAAAATGTGCACGGGGGCTACAGGGTTAATGTCACGAAATCCGACCACAAACTCGTCTTCATAGAGAATATCCGCTGGTATCTCCCGCGCCACAATCCGACAAAAAACACAAGACACACCCTTCACCTCACTCTCACGCTTATTGTATATTCTGTTCTGCGCCGCTAACTCCTGCTGCCTGTACGCCCTCAGGTGTGGCTGAGACGACGCGGGCTGAGACTATATCACCTACCGCACCCATGCTAAGCGGCAGATGCGCCTTAACATAGGACGACGTGTAGCCGGAGCACTCGTGATCGCCCGCAAACTCCACCAGCACCTCGACTTGCTTCCCTATCAAACCTTGGTTAAACTTGAGGGCCTCCACCAAAGATAGGTCTTGCAACAGAGCCGCTCGCTTGGTCTTTACCGCGGCCGCAACTTGGTTTGGCATGGTGGCGGCCGGTGTGCCGTCGCGGCGCGAGTAGCGAAAGACATGTAAACGCGAAAACCCTACTTGGGAAACCAGAGCTAGGGTCTCCTCAAACTCGGCGCTGCTCTCCCCGGGGAAACCCACCATGACATCGGTCGTAATACCTATATTTGGGTTAGCTTCACGTAGCCTATGCACTAGGCCAACGTATTCTTCCGCCGTGTAGCGTCGCGTCATGCGCTGCAGGACGCCATTGCTGCCGCTCTGCAACGGCATATGCACATGGGCGCAGAGCTTGGGGTTTTCACTGAACTGCCGCACTAGCGCTTGGTCAACATCGTTCGGTTCTATCGACCCTAGCCTTATGCGCTGTAGACCTTCTATTGCGGACAGCTCACCTATCAGGCTAGCAAGGCTGGTTGCCGGGACAAGGTCGCGCCCATACGCGCCTAAGTGAATGCCACTCAATACGACCTCACGGAACCCTTGCGCTACCAAACTGCAAGCTTGCTCGACCGCCAACCTTGGCGCCAGAGAACGCTCCCTCCCGCGTGCGTAAGGAATTATGCAATAGGCGCAGTACTGGTCGCATCCGTCCTGCACTTTAAGCGTGGCGCGCACACGCGACGAGCTAAAGCCGTCCGCAATCACTGCAAAGGGGGTGTCGCCAGACCACGGTGTGACTAAAGTAGCCGCATTGCTTTTCCCTTGCAGACGCTCTGTCACAAGTTGGACAATCTTGGCCTTGTCATTGCTGCCCACCAGCAGGTCTACGCCCGCCTGTACTGCCTTATCTAGCGCAACCTGCGGGAAACAACCCGCTAACACGACTATCGATTCGTTATGGCGCATTTTTTGCCGACGCGCTAGGCTAAGCGACTTGCGTTCCGCCTCGCCAGTAACAACGCAGGAGTTAATCACATATACGTCCGCATGTTCTGAAAAGGGCACTTCCACAAAACCCGCGGCGTTAAACCCCGCCGCGAGCGCGCCCGTCTCCTGCTGGTTCACTTTGCAGCCTAGGGTGCGAAACCCCACCGTTGTCATTGTGCTCCCCCTAAGTCTGCCAGCTCGTACATTACCGCACTCACTAGGGCTAGTGCCGCCGTTTCCGTTCTTAGGATTCTCGGGCCGAGTGTAACCGGCAAAAAGCCACAGGATACTGCAGTCTTTACCTCTTCCATCGATAGACCGCCCTCCGGCCCTACTAGGCATGCCACGCTGTCCGTTTTTTGGCCTACAGCGGCCCGTTGCAAAACTTGTTTCAGCCCCTCGCCCTCTCCCTCGTAGGCAACAATCTTTAAGGAAGCCCTCGCCCGAGCTACCGCCAAAGAAAAGTCAAGCGGCGTACTGATCTCGGGAACAACTGCCCGCCCGCTTTGCTTTGCTGCCTCGGCCGCGATAGCCTGCCAGCGAGCTACGCGGTCGGTAACTTTAGCTGGGGGAATTACGGCTACTGAGCGGCTGCAGGCAACCGGCCAGACTCGCATCACTCCAAGTTCAACCGCCTTCTGGATAATGAACTCCAGCTTGTCTCCCTTAGTCATCCCCTGCATCAAAATTACGTTCAAAGCAGGCTCGGGGCTAGGCAGCTGCTGCTGAAGCTCTACGCTGACTTCGCGCGCGCTATAACCGGTAATTACTGCGCGAAAGACTTGTCCGCCGGACACCACCTCAATTACATCGCCGACGACGTGGCGATGCACCGCGATGAGGTGATGCGCCGCTTGGCCGGCAATGACGCCCTTTGCCGTGAGAAAAAAGCGGGGCACTATCGTCCCCCGCCTTTGGCCACCAGCGCCACCCATTCTCCCTCGCAGACCACTTCTTGCACAGACAGGCCGTGTGCTGCGAGGGCTGACTCTACCGCGGGGAGTTTATCCCTGATAATGCCGGAAGCAATCAACAACCCCCCATCCGACAGATGCGAAGGCACCTCAGGCAGAGCCTCGAGGATAATCTTGGCGGTCAGGTTAGCCACAATCACGTCAAACTGCCCTGTCACGTGCGAAAATAAGTGGCTCTCCACAGTTTTGACGATACTCTCAAGCTGATTGTGCCGTACATTCTCTTGCGCCACGGCCACCGCCACAGGGTCGCTATCCGCGCCTGTCACGCTAGCGGCCCCGAGCTTAGCCGCAGCCAACGAGAGTATGCCCGAGCCGCATCCTAAGTCTAAAACGCGCCTCGACTCGAGGGCAGTCTTTTCCAATAGTTTAAGACACATCACCGTAGTAGGGTGCGTGCCCGTGCCGAAGGCCATGCCGGGGTCTATTTCGACCACCACTTCATGCGGCGCTGCAACTACCTCTTCCCACGAAGGCTTGATGACCAGCCTCTCGCCGATACGCAGGGGTTTAAAGTACGCCTTCCACGCCGTGGCCCAGTCTTCTTCCTGCACTTCAGAAATCAATACCTCAGCGCGGCCTGCGTCGAGGTTGCACTCCACCAAAGCAGTGAGCGCTTGCCGCAGGCTGTCGACCAAAGCAGCCTTGCTTTGGCCCACCGGCAAATAGCCGGTGACGCGCACCTCTTCCAGAGGGATGTCTGGTTCTAGGTGACGGGCATAGTCTTCGTTATCAAGTGCTCCATACGCCAGTTCGCTATCCTCGACTATGACACCGGTCGCTCCTCGGCAATACAACATGTCCGCGACCGCCTCTTTGGCCTCTTGTGTCGTGACAACGACAATCTCCATCCATTTGGTATTCATGTAGCCCTCACCTAGCGCAGTGCGTCCCGCACGCGCCCCAAGAAGCCTTTGTCCTCGTCAAGCTGCTCACCCATGGCTAGGGCTAACTGCTTGAGCAGGTCTCGCTCTTTTGCGCCGAGCTTCTTGGGTGTATCGACAATCACGGTTACCACTACGTCCCCGCGGTACACACTGCCGAGCTTAGTGATGCCCTTGCCCTTGATGCGCTGTACAGTACCACTCTGCGTGCCGGGTGATATTTCTATTTCTATCGTTTCATTATCGACTAGATTGACTTCGGCCTTGCCCCCCAGAGCTGCTTTGGGGAAAGAAATATGCAGGTCTACCAGCAGATCGGCTCCGTTGCGCCTAAACACAGGGTGGGGACGCACGCGCAGAACAACGAACAAGTCCCCCGGCGGCCCACCGCGTGCGCCGGCCTCGCCTTCGGCACTCATGCGCAGCCGCGTGCCGGTATCTCCCCCCGCCGGTACCCGCACGGTTACTTTGCGGCGCTTGCGAACAAGCCCTTTGCCGCCGCAAGACGCACAGGGTGTATGGATAATTTTCCCTGCTCCATGGCAGCGCTCGCAGGTGCGCACGCTGCTGATACGTCCGAGAATGGTGTTTTGCACGTAGCTAGTCTGGCCTGTGCCCTTGCACTGGGAGCAGGTCTCTGTTTTGGTGCCGGGCTTGGCGCCGCTGCCTTTACATGTGTCACACGACTCCGTGCGCGGCACTTCGATCTCTACTTCTTTGCCGCGCGCGGCTTCGACAAAATCTAGCTCCATCTCGTACTGGAGGTCAGCGCCGCGCTCGGGGCCGGAGCGTTGGCGCCGGCCCCCTCCCCCGCCAAACATCATATCGAAGATGTCTTCCATGCCGCCAAACCCACCGAAGTCACCACTAAAACCGCCCTGACCGCCACCGGCGGCTTGGTCAAACGCGGCATGACCGAAGCGGTCAAATTTGGCGCGCTTGTCCGTATCGCTTAAGACCTCATAGGCTTCGGTAACTTCCTTGAATTTGTCAGCCGCAGAGGCGTCCCCCGGATTGACATCAGGGTGATACTGCCGGGCAAGCTTGCGATAGGCCTTCTTTATGTCACCCTCGTCGGCCGAGCGCGGAACACCCAGCACCTCATAGTAGTCACGTTTAGCCACGACTAACTCTCCCCCCTTGCTCTTGCCAGGGCACACTCATCGTACAGACTTACTTCTTGTCGACATCGTAGTCGGCGTCAAAAGTACCCCCCTCGGGCTGACCATGACTGTGTTCTTGACTGCTGTCTTCACCCGGGTGCTCGGCGCCGGCTTGGCTATACAGCAAAGTCGACAGCTCGTTCATCAGCGCAGTCAGTTTTTCGGTGGCCGCAACAATCTTGTCACGATCATTGGATGTGATAGCTGCCCGCGCTTCGCCTACCGCTGCTTTAACTGCCTCGGCCTTATCAGCCGGAGCTTTGTCCCCTAGGTCTTTGAGCAGTTTCTCTGCTGCATAGGACGATTGCTCGGCATTATTCTTGGCCTCGACTAACTCTTTGCGCTTGGCGTCTTCGGCAGCGTATTTCTCTGCATCCTTGACCATGCGCTCGATGTCTTGTTCCGAAAGCCCTGACGATGATGTAATGGTGATGCGCTGTTCTTTGTTGGTGGCCATGTCTTTGGCTTTGACATTAACTATCCCGTTGACGTCGATGTCAAAGGAAACTTCTATTTTGGGAATGCCGCGCGGCGCGGGCGGTATGCCGTCTAGAGTGAAGCGCCCGAGGGTGACGTTGTCTTGCGCCATGGAGCGTTCGCCCTGCAGCACGTGTATCTCTACGGAAGTCTGGCTGTCCGCGGCGGTGGAGAAGATTTGGCTCTTAGAAGTCGGAATCGTGGTGTTGCGCTCAATCAGGCGGGTCATGACCCCGCCCAGCGTTTCAATCCCCAGCGACAGAGGTGTCACATCCAGCAGCACGACGTTCTTGACGTCGCCGGACAGGACACCTGCTTGAATGGCCGCGCCCAGGGCTACGACCTCGTCCGGGTTTACGCCCTTATGCGGCTCTTTGCCGGTAATCTTGCGCACAGCTTCTTGTACGGCTGGCACGCGAGTAGAACCGCCCACCAATATCACTTTATCAATCTGCGCCGGTTCCAGCCCGGCATCCTGCAAGGCCCGCCGGGTCGGCCCCATAGTTAATTCCACCAGGTCAGCCGTCAGCTCGTCAAATTTGGCGCGGGTCATGGTGATGTCTAAGTGCCTAGGCCCTTCTGCGTCCATGGTAATAAAGGGCAGGTTAATATTGGTCTGCTGTAAAGTGGAAAGCTCAATCTTAGCCTTTTCCGCAGCCTCACGCAGGCGCTGCACAGCTATTTTGTCGCGGCTAAGATCTAGCCCTGTGTCACGCTTAAACTCTTTAATTAAAAACTCCTGCACTCTTAGGTCAAAGTCATCGCCGCCGAGCTTGTTATTGCCGGAAGTAGCCTTGACTTGAAACAGCCCATCTCCTAACTCTAGTATAGAAACATCAAAGGTGCCGCCGCCTAGGTCAAAAACCAAGATGGTATGATCTTGTCCTTTGTCGAGACCGTAAGCCAGCGCGGCAGCAGTCGGCTCGTTGATAATCCGCAGCACTTCCAGCCCGGCGATGGTGCCCGCGTCCTTGGTGGCCTGCCGCTGGCTATCCGTAAAGTATGCCGGTACGGTAATAATGGCTTTCTCGATCGTGGTGCCAAGATACGCTTCCGCGTCCTGCTTTAGCTTGCGCAGAATCATGGCCGATATTTCTTGCGGTGTGTGCTCTTTTTTGTCAATGCGCACCCTATGGTTTGTGCCCATGTGGCGTTTAATGGACGAAACTGTGCGGTCCGGATTGCTGATGGCCTGCCGCTTGGCAATAGCCCCTACCAGCAGCTCCCCTGTTTTAGAGAAACCGACTACGGAGGGAGTCAGGCGCCCTCCTTCGGCGTTAGGGATGATTACAGGCTCGCCGCCCTCCAGATAGGCTGCCACAGAATTAGTGGTGCCAAGGTCAATACCGATAACTTTACTCATTATTATTTCCTCCTATTGAAACCTTTACTTTGCTTGGTCTTAGTACTCTGCCATTGAACAGATACCCGCGCTCCAGCACGGCGGTTATTGTGTTTTCGGGCTCTGCCGACTCGCTATCCTGTACGATCGCTTCGTGGTATTGCGGGTCAAACAAGCCCGCGGCCGCAATCGGTACAAGACCCAATTTTGCCAGCACGTCCTCGAGCTGTCTGCCGACTAAGACGACACCCTGTCCCCACGTGGAGTCGGGCAAGGTTGCTATGGCCCGCTGTAGGTTGTCGTGTACCGGTAGCATCCTCGCCAAGCAGTCCGCTACGGCAATCTGCCATATCTCCTCTTTTTCCCGCTGTAGGCGGCGACGCATGTTATCCATGTCCGCATGAGCCCGTAGAATGCGGGCCTCGGCCTGTGCCAGCTGTTCTTTGAGAACATCAATCTCACTGCCGGCAGGCGTATTCTCTAGCGTATCCTTCACTGTCTCTTCCATCTGTCAACCCCCATCTTGCGTTAGCCCTCTATATCTGTCATTTTGATAATCTTGTCGATGCGGAGAATGGCCTCGGCGATTTCACCCGCAGCTTTAATGGCATGCAGTTTAACTAAGGTCGGATCAACGATGCCTAACGCCAGCATGTCTACAACTTCGCCCGTATCGCAGTTAACAGCTATGGCGTCACTGCCTGACGCAAGCTGCAGCGCAGCAACATCTTCGACTTTTTCCAAGGGGTTAAAGCCTGCATTCAGCACAATTTGCGCCAGCGGACGCCTAAGAGCGGCAATAACGCAGTCCAACCCATAAGCGGCCATGCCCTTGATGTTGGCGCGTGTTTGCTCTACGTCTTTGGCCAGAGCCATCTCTACCGCACCCCCACCCGGGACATAACCCCCGCGTACAGCGGCCTGCACTGACGATGCCGCATCTCTGGCAATACGCTCCCTTTCCCCGATCACCTCCGCCGTGGCGGCACCGACCACTACGGTAGCCATGGGACTAGCCTTACCGCCGAGGAACCGGACTTGCCGCAAACTCTCGTCCTCAAAACACTCCCGCGCCTCACCTAGATATCGAGCGAGTTCTTCGCTGCTTCTGCGCAACCCGATTCGTTTGAGGGGCCTCGCGCCCGTGTGTTCGCAGATCTTCTGCAACTCATGGGAGGGGACGCGGCTGATAACAAGCACCCCCGCCTCGGTCAGCATTTCCTCGGCTAGGTCGTGCATACCGCGGTCAAGCAAGCAAACCGTGACACCTAGGTCGATAATCTTCCGTATATGAGCTTGAAAGTCTGCCTGCAGCTCAAGGTATTTCTTGAAACCGGCTTCGGTGGCCAACGCCTCTGCCTCAAACCCCTCGGGTTCGAAGGCATCACCAACAACAAGAATACGGGCGTCTTTGACAATCTTTGGCATTTGCTTGTTTAGACGGCCTTTGCTGACGATCACGCCCATAAAAACCTCGTTGGCGACGCCTTCCTCGGCCCGAATGGTGTCTGCTAGCTTGAAAGAGAACTCACTAAGCTTCTCGGCACCGATCAGCCGCGCAGCATGTACTACCAGCGCAGCAATATCTGCTTGCTCGCGCCCGGATATGTAAGCTACTCGCTCAAGCACGGGGGTATCTAATGACTCAATCGGACGCGAGCGCCGCTTGAGACTGTCCGCAGCACTCTGTATTCCGATGCGCATCCCTTCGATGACACGGGCTACGGGTACGCCCCGCACAACATGGCTGATTCCCTCGGCTACGAGCGTACCTGCCATCAGCGTAACAGTAGTCGTGCCGTCGCCAATCTCATCTTGCTGCGCCTTGGCCACTTTGATCAGCATGCGTGCCGCGGGGTGGGTGACTTGCATCCTTTCTAAGATGGTCACGCCGGCGTTGGTAATCACTACCTCACCCAAACGATCGACCAACATGGTGTCAAGTCCCTTCGGCCCCATAGTCCCTTCCACGGCTGCCGCAATCGCATTGACGGCGGCACCGTTGGACAAAAGGGCGGCATGCTTCTGCTCGCCGTCCGGAGTTAGCCCTTGCGCTTTCAACAGATTTACCCCCTCGTTCCTAGCTCAGGCCCGGCCGACCAGCTTGGTGACGTAATTTAAGAGCGCGATAACGCGTGCGTATTCCATCCGCGTTGGACCTAACACGCAGATGTGCCCGGTCTGTCCACCGCTAAGCTCATAGGTGGCGGTGATCAGGGAGCAGTCCCGCAGTGCCTCCACGGCGTTCTCTGCCCCGATACTGACAGAGGCACCGGCGCCGGGCGCGGACGTCACTAACCGCAGGACTAACTCGTGTTCATCCAGCACGCGCATAATGGCGCGGAGTTTAGCGATATCCTTAAACTCAGGCTGGTTCAAAATGTTGGTGGCCCCACTAAGCACCACCCTATCACCGTCACTGCGGCTAAGGCTGGCTATCAGTGAATCCATAGTCTGCTCCAGCACCTGCGCGCCGGCACGAAGCTGCCCCGCATACGCTTCGAAGTTCATATCCTTAAGCTTACTAAGCAACGTCCCCGCTAAGTTCAGATTGACGTAGTTGCAGAATACCAATAGGTCGTACATATCTAGGCCGCGCGGCAGCGCAAGCACCTCGTTGGCCACCATGCCCGTGTCTAAGACCAGCATAATTACGGCTCGGTTTTCGTCGAGCGGAACTGCCTGCATCAGCTGCAGACGTGCTTGGTGCGGCTGCGGGCCAACGACAATAGAAGTGTAGTTGGTGAGCGATGACACAAGTCGTGCCAACGCATCTAGCATCGTCTGCTGTCCGCGGAGCATACCGCTCAGTTGACGTTTCACAGTCTCGGCATCAACGGCAGTCAATGTGGGCAACTGCTCCATGGCATCGACATAGAACCTGTACCCACGGTCAGACGGGATTCGCCCCGCTGAAGTGTGCGGTTGGGCCAAGAAGCCAAGTTCTTCCAAGTCAGCCATCTCATTGCGAATCGTGGCTGGGCTGACGCCTAAAGCGTGCCGTTTGGCTATGGTCCTCGAGCCTATCGGCTCCGCGGTCTGAATGTAGTCCTGCACAATCGCAAATAACACCTGTCGTTTACGCGCATCTAGCATCTTCAGTCACCGCCCTTTCGTGTTAGCACTCAGCACTGGCGAGTGCTAACACCTAGCATAAAAATACCATCGCGCTAGAGCTCTTGTCAAGCCCCCTACGACTACGGCAAGAACGCCATCTGCACTTGATTAGCTAAGGGGAAGCTGCGAGTAGTTAAACGCACTGTTTCAGGGGTAACCTCTAGCAGTCCTTGGGCGACAAACTTAGCGATAAAGGCGCTGTAGACCTCCACGCAATCGCACCCAAACCGCCGACGGAAACGCTCCCTGTTCACGCCCTCACTTAACATACGCAGTCCTAGCATCATAGTTTCGCCCATCTCCCACAGTCCGTCTAACTGCTCACAAGCTGCTACCGGCAGACGATTGGCCGTAAGCAATGATCCATAGCGCGCCAGATCGGCTGCGTTGCTCATGCGCCTTCTCTTTATATAGCTTGACGCTGCCGGCCCGAGACCCACATACTCCTCGTTTCTCCAGTAGATAGCATTATGCTCACTTTGGTAGCCGTTAATCGCAAAATTACTGAGCTCATAATGTGAGAATCCCTGTGACAGAAGATAGTCCCGCCCACCCAGCATCATGTCGGCGACCTCATCTTCCGCGGGGAGAGTTATCTTCCCTTGTGCCACCGCTTGCGCTAAGGGGGTGTTAGGCTCAACCTGCAACCCATAAACCGACACATGCTTGGCCCCGGCGGCCACGATTGCCTGCAGCGTCGACAAGTGCTCGGCCAGAGTCTGGCCGGGGAGGCCGTACAAAGCATCGACGCTGTAGTTGACAAAGCCTGCACCGGCAATGTTTTCGCTGACGCGGATAAAGTCGCCTACAGTATGACGGCGCCGCAGTATCGCCAAGTGACGAGGCGCTGTGGTCTGCAACCCCACGCTCAGACGCGTGATACCAAGGTTCTTTAGCCCGCGCAAGTAGCCTTTGCTGATAGTGCCTGGGTTTATCTCAAATGTCATCTCACTGCCATGTTGCCATGTAAAAAAGCGGTTGCACTCTTTAAGTATTGCAGCGACTTGGCCTAGCGACAGGCAGCTTGGTGTGCCTCCGCCCAAATATACTGTAGTGACGGGCCCTCCCCATATCTCTCCCTTTAGCT
Organism: Firmicutes bacterium UBA994; assembly: GCA_002292025.1. GTDB lineage: Bacteria > Bacillota > UBA994 > UBA994 > UBA994 > UBA994. The sequence goes on along the minus strand of DBBC01000080.1, from coordinate 1,983 downwards.
GTATCTCCCGCGTTAAGGCATTTAGGTACTGCGTAACGACTTCATCAGCCAGCGGCAAAGAATAGAAGTCGCAATATATGCACTTAGACGCACACAAAGGAACGTGGATATAGAGCCCGCGGCTTTTCATTCTTCTACCTTCAGGATGGCCATGAACGCCTCCTGCGGGATCTCCACGCTGCCTACCTGCTTCATGCGTTTCTTGCCTTCTTTTTGCTTCTCCAGTAGTTTGCGTTTGCGAGTGATGTCCCCGCCGTAGCACTTGGCTAGCACGTCCTTGCGCATGGCCTTGACTGTTTCGCGCGCGATAATCTTGGCCCCGACAGCGGCTTGGATAGGGATATCGAACATCTGGCGCGGGATGATCTTGCGCAGCTTCTCCGTAAGGGCCCTGCCCTTTTGCTGCGCTCTATCCGCATGCACGATACAGGAGAGAGCGTCTACCGGCTCACCATTAAGCAAAACGTCCAACTTGACGAGGTCCGCCTCGCGGTCGCCGATCAGCTCATAGTCAAGCGAAGCGTAGCCCCGCGAACGGGACTTAAGTTGGTCAAAGAAGTCGTAGAGTATCTCCGACAAAGGAAGTTCGTACGTCAGTACGACACGCGCGGTGTCAAGGTACTCCATGTTTTTGAACGTGCCGCGGCGGTCTTGGCACAGCTCCATCATCGTGCCGATGTATTCTTCCGGCACGATAATCGCGGCCTTCACATATGGCTCGTACATAGTTTCGATCTTGTTGCTCGACGGCAAGTGGGCCGGGTTATCGATAAAAAGCTCCGCGCCGGAGGTCGTGAGCACACGATAAAGAGTATTAGGGGCGGTGGTGACTAAGTCTAGCTCGTACTCTCGCTCCAAGCGCTCCTGCACTACTTCCATATGCAGCAATCCCAAGAAGCCACAGCGAAAGCCAAAGCCCAGCGCTTCGGAGGTTTCCGGCTCGTATATAAGTGAGGCGTCGTTTAACTTCAGTTTATCCAGTGCATCACGCAGTTCGTCGTACTGGTTATTTTCACTGGGGTACAAACCGCAAAACACCATGGGGGTAATCTTGCGGTATCCGGGGAGCACCTGCGACGCGGGGTTGGCGGCGCCGGTAATGGTATCGCCTACGCGAGTGTCTTTGACGTTCTTGATTCCCGCAATGCAGTACCCCACCATGCCGGGGGTAAGGGCAGGGACAGGCAGGCGGGCGGGTGTGAATACCCCGACGTCGTCTACTTCATGCTCGCGCTCCGTCGCCATCAGGCGGATCTTCTGCCCGCGGTGGATGGTCCCATTGACTACGCGCACGTAACTTACTACGCCGCGATAAGTGTCATAGTGCGAATCGAAAATCAGGGCCTGTAGCGGAGCGTTAACCTCACCCCGCGGCGGGGGTACTTCACGCACCACGGCTTCGAGTATCTCGTTAATCCCGATACCCTCTTTGGCCGAGCATAGGATGGCATTATCAGTAGACAAGCCAATCACGTCTTCAATCTCGCGCCGCACCCGTTCCGGGTCGGCGGCAGGGAGGTCAATCTTGTTGATGACTGGGATAATCGTCAGGTTGCTGTCTAGTGCCAAGTAGACGTTAGCTAAGGTCTGCGCTTCAATCCCTTGTACGGCGTCGACCACCAGCAAAGCACCTTCGCAGGCGGCGAGGGAGCGCGAGACCTCGTAGGAAAAATCCACGTGCCCCGGAGTGTCAATCAGGTTGAGGATATACTCCTCCCCATTTTGGGCGCGGTAAATAAGCCGCACTGCCTGCAACTTAATTGTAATGCCCCGCTCGCGTTCGAGGTCCATGCTGTCGAGGACCTGCTCTTGCATCTCGCGCTCGGACATGGTGCCGGTCGCCTCAATCAAGCGGTCTGCCAACGTCGATTTGCCGTGGTCAATGTGGGCAATAATACAGAAATTGCGTATACGCTCCTGCAACTTCACTTCTCCCATGCAATAAAATAGCGCGCACGTCAGCGCTTGGCAGCATTATATCAC
>DBBC01000035.1 GCA_002292025.1 Firmicutes bacterium UBA994 | reverse complement strand
TAAGAGATGCCCAGCACGTTGCAAGACTCGATGCGAAGATGCTTGAGCAAAGCGCACACCACTTCAGCCTGCAATGCTTGCCCGTATTCATCCTCCATTCGGTCCGTGCGTCCTTGATCCAGCAAATCTACCAGTATCACCTGATGTTGGCGGCCAAGTGTAGTCACGAATGGAGTCCAGCTCGCACAGCTCATAAAAATGCCGTTCAGGACAAGCAATGGCTCCCCTTGTCCATGCACCTCAAAGTACACTTGCTTGCCTTGAAAAGTAAACTGCATGCCTATTCCTCCGCTAAGAAGCCCAGCGCTGCTGCCTCTTGCCGCAACTGCGCGCGGAATTTAGGGTGAGCAATCTCGATAAGCCGTCGTGCTCGCTCGCGTACCGTCGTGCCGCGTAATGCTACTACCCCGTATTCGGTCACGACGAAGTCAACGTCATTGCGCGACAGAGAAACTATCGCCCCTGGTTTCAGCATGGAGACTATCTTGCTAATCTCCTCTTTCACCTTAGTGAGGGGGTTAGTCACGAATGCAGTTGAATACAAGGCAATAAACGAACGTCCGTTCTTGGCACGCTGTGCGCCGACTGCGGTGTCGGTCTGCCCGCCTGTGCCGCTGTACTGCAGTGGACCAATCGACTCGGAGCAGCATTGCCCCGTTAAGTCCACCTCAAGGGTAGTGTTGATAGAAACTTGGTTGTCGTTTTGGCCGATGACCGCTGGGTCGTTGACGTAAGCGCCATCAAGCACCCACACGGCGGGGTTGTCATCGATAAACTCATACAACTCGCGCGTACCTAAGGCGAAGCAACAGACCGCCTTGCCGCGGTGCAATGTTTTCTTGTCATTGGTGACTACGCCCTGTTGCATGAGCTTCATCATGCCGGTGGTAAACATCTCGGTGTGTATGCTTAAGTTCCGCTTCTCCCCTAGGGACGCCGCCACCGCATTAGGGATGCCGCCAATCCCGAGCTGGATGCAGTCGCCATCCTCTATGTGGCTGGCAATCAGGCGGCCTATGGCAAGGTCTTTGTCATTAGGTGGTGCGTCTGGTATTTCGGGCAAGGGGTAATCCGTCTGCAGCAGATAATCTATATCGCGCATATGCACTTCTAGGTCGCCATGCGTGCGCGGCACGTTGGGGTTGATCTCAAGCATTACTAACTCTGCGGCCTCTAGCATGCGCTTCTCATACACGTTACTCACGCCGAGTGAGACATAGCCGTGCTTGTCAGGCAGCGAAGCGTTGCCTATGTAGATGTTGGGGCGGACATGGGCTAGGCGTTTCCTTGCCGCTAAATGTAAATGGTTAGGAATAAATGTGATATTGCCGTTCTTGTGAGCTTGACGCATGGCTGCGGTGTAAAACCATCCCGCCATGGTAAACGATGATTTATAGCGTATGTCTGCAAAATAAGGCGCATCTAGCATCGGCAGGCAAGTCGTAACTGTAACATCCTTGAGGCGGTGAGCAATGCTGTGCAATGCGCCAAGGAAATCACGTGGCTCGGCAGCCGCTAGCCCGACGACGATGGTATGTCCTGACTGTACTTTAGACAATGCTTCTTCGACGCTAATAAGTTTATCTCTGTATAAGCTCATAATCTAAGCTCCCCTTTATCAGCGCAAGTAGTCCGCGAGCAGCCCTGCTAACTCCTTTAGGCTGTCTGTGAAGGGAGAGTGCCCGGCATTCTGCATCATAATTAGGGTGGCTTTGCTGCCAAGTGCCGCGGCAGTCTCCTTGGCCCATGTGGGCGGCACAACACGGTCGTTTGCTCCCTGCACCACCAGCACCGGTGCTTGGACTAGTTTTTGCCTCCCCGTTCCCTCCGCCACCCCGTTATGTGTAGAAGTCATGTTAAAGATAATCAGCGCGTAGTCCACATCCACTAGATTGCGTTGTTTTAGCATGTCCTCGAGATATCGCTCGTACCGCTCGGGCCTAGGCTGCGCGTCGTGATAAATAAGGGCGTTCCAGACTGAGCGCAGGAGCTCCCTGTTGCCGGTCGCATAGGCGTGCAAGATAGGCAGGACCTGTACCGGGTCTTCCGCTACTTCTTCTCGCGTCGTGATGCGTTCGGTAAGCATCGGCTGGCCGCTGGCGTCTTTCTTAAACATCGGATAACCGGCTAGACTGACAGAGTTAACTAAAACGACTTTTTCCACTAAGTCTGGCCTGCTGGCTGCTAGCTCTAACGCCACCCCGCCGCCGGTTGACCAGCCAAGCACGGAAAAGCGCCGCAGCCCTAATGCTTCTGCCGCCTGCGCAGTGTCGTCGGCGAAACACAGCAGCGCATCAATGGGCTTGTTGTAGCTTGAGTCCCCAAACCCACGCATATCGAAAGCTATCAGCCTATAGTCTGCTTCCATCGTCTCCATCAGAGTGTCAAAAAACAGACTCGAGCTCATGTTGCCATGCAACAGCACGAGGGCCTTTTCCCCCTCCCCTGCCTCGCGGTAAGCGATTGTTTCGCCGTTTGGCAATAGTACTGACTTAACCGGATAGTTCTTCATCTTGAGATACACCTCCCAAAGTCGTGTGGCGGGTGGTTTATGCGGGCGCGATTCCGCTCAGGATAAACTCTCGCAAGGTGTCGATCTCTTTTTCATTCGGCAGCTTCCCTTCCCACGCAGGCCACCGCATGCCGGTAAAAACGCTGACGCCAATTAAGCAGTAGGCTAGCATCTCGGGGTCGAGCTGTTTCACTTGGCCTTTACCCATCGCTGTCCGCAAGTGCCCCGCATACCCTTTAGCAAAGTTACTGTAATGCCAGCGAAAGATTTCGTAGTCCACAAACTCAGCCTCGCGGATAATAGCATACAAATGCGGGTGCAGCAGGCAATAACGGTAAAAAGCTTGTATGCCTTCTATTTCTGCGACTTTGCGGTCGGTGATGTCGCCCACGGCAATCTGAATAAACTTGCGTACGTCGTGGTGTATATAGTAGATAAGCTCACGGAAAATGTCTTTCTTGGTACGAAAGTAAAGGTAAAACGTACCCATACCTACCCCAGCCGCTTGCGTGATCGCGGATATCGACGTGTCATGATACCCGCTTTCGCCAATTACTTTTTCCGCTGCCTTCAATAACTTGTCAAATGTCGCCTGCCCACGTGCGGTCTTAGGCAACTGCACCCCAGCGTTGCGCTCCGGATACCCTAAGCTATCGTTCAATGTTTATCACTCTTTCTGCAACTGCACGGCCATCTAGCCTAATGGCCCGCTTCATGACTAGTGTTCGTCAGCGGGCAAGCACTACCTGCTACTGCGAAGAGCAGCCCTCAGCCTCCCCCACCGGAGAATGGTCGCGCCCCATGTGTACCCCGTCCCCGCTGCCATCAAAGCTACGATGTCACCATCCTTTAATAGACCGCGCTGCGATGCCTCCCAGAGCGCAATAATCTGGTCGGCGGCTTGTACGTGGCCATAGTCTTCTAAGTAATAGCTGTTCTTCTCGCTAAGCCCAAAAGCGTCTAGGATTTGCTTATGCATAGAACGCTTAAAATGGACCGGCGCCAAAAAGTTAAGGTCGCTTAGCGTCTTGCCGCTTTTTTCTAGGGCGCGCTCCACTACAGTTACAAAGTTCGCAAATGAGATGGGGTCCAGATGCTCTTTCATTTCTTCGGGGTCAATGACTTCCAGCAGTCCGGCCTGAGGCGGGAAACCTTGCCCTCCTATCGGGTTAACCGAGCCTCCCTCCAGCACTTTGACATGCTTGTGGAAAAACCCGGCCGTGATGTGGTGCGACTCTAGCACCTCATTCTCGTGCCACCCCTTACGCAAAAGAACTGCCGCGCCGCCATCACCAAAATTATACATAAACCGCAACCTAGGATTTGCGTAGTCGAGCAGCGATGACTCCTTCGTGCCAACGGCCAGCAATACATGATTCATGTGCTCCTCTTGCAGCATCATCCCTTTGACCATACGCAGTGCCACCGTAAACCCTGCACACAGCGACATAATCTCAGTGGCAAAGGCTTGGTGGGCTCCAAGCTCATACTGCAGTTTAGAGGCAACCGACCATACGGGATAGTCTTTGTGTGAGCTACCAAAATACACGACCGCATCGAGTGCTGCCGGGTCAAACCCTGCCAGTGCTACTTTAGCGGCAGCCAACGCCATATCAGACACGTGTTCGTCGGGTCTGGCTATATGCTTTTGCCTTAACCCTAGTTTCTCTGCCACCACATCGGCGGGAATGCCGGTTTTTTGCGCTATGTCATGGCTGCTCTCTGTAGCTTGCGGCACGTAAACACCAATACCGGCAATACCGACAGAGACACGGCTACTTGTTTTCATGTCTAGTCACCACCCTGTGTGTTATTACCCCCAGGCGTACGGTTCGCAGCCACAGCTCGTTGTGTACGCCAGTGTGACAGGCGTCCCTGCAAGCGCAGAAATGCTCCCACCATCCCTAGCGGCATATATAGCACTACCAAAACGTAGATAGCGCCAAAGAAAATCTGCCAACGCGCAAAGATTTCGTGCACGCCGCGCAACTCCAGCAAATAACTCTGCACCAGCTGCACAAAGGCGGTGCCCACAATAGCACCATATAGAGTGCCCGTGCCGCCGACGATTGTAAACAATAGAGCATTCAATGTATTCTGCACGCTCAAGAGGTCGGTATTAGCAAAACGCGTGAGCAAAGCAAACATGAAACCAGCTGAGGCAGCAGCCAAAGCAGCTGTGACCAAGGCCAGCAGCTTATACTTTCTGACGTCGTATCCCAAGAACCGTGCGCGTTGTTCATTGTCGCGGATGGCCTGCAGCACACGGCCTGTGGGTGAGTTGATGAACTGCCTAAGCAGCAGGGTCATCACCACGAGAAACAACAACGCCCAGTAGTACATCATGATGCGATCGCGGAACATATCTGGTATGGGAAACGTAAGGCCGTCTGCTCCTTGCGTAAACTGGCGGAATGTTTCAGCGGTGTGGCGCACTATTTCGCCAAAGGCAAGTGTAATCATGGCGCAGGCTAACACGCCGCCTGACCCGTCATTGCGAAAGGCAAACTGCCCCATAACAAGCGCCAGCACCGCCGCAAATGCCAGGGATAGCGCCACGGCGAGAAGCAACGCAGGCACAGAAGTGCCCATCCGGGTAAAGATAATGCCTGCTACATACGTTCCCCCGCCAAAAAACGCGGCGTGCCCAAGGTTTATAATCCCCGTGTAACCACGCAGAATGTCGTAGCTCATGCCAAACACTGCCAAAATGAAAATCCTGCCGATGAGTTCACGCGTCATCACTCCGGTGGCGTGGGGCAACACCAATAGCAGCGCGAATATAGCCGCATACAACACAGGGAGCCATCGCTTGGATGTCACTTTCTCACCGCCAATCCAAAAAGGCCTTCAGGCTTGAGGGACAACACTATAACCATTATCAGCAAAGTGGAATACGCCGTAAGCGGAGGAAAAAACCACGCCGTGAACGCACCGGTGAGTCCGATAATAATACTGCCAACCGCCGACCCGTAGAATGAACCCATGCCGCCAAGTATTACCACTATGAAGGCCAGTATCTGATTGTCGATACCCATGCCCGACCAAACGCTGCCCACTAAGCGGAATGTTTCAGCGGTGTG
>DBBC01000138.1:22095-28941 GCA_002292025.1 Firmicutes bacterium UBA994 | reverse complement strand
TCCGTTCCTTTTTTTGTGGCTGGTTTTGAGTTTTATCTCCAAGGCTACCTTAGTCAAGGGAATAACTTTTTAGTGCTGCGCACAGCCCTGAGCAACACTTTGAGGTCGGTCAGTCCCGCTGCTACGAGGTTTTCGAGAATGCTTACCGATTCGACGGTGAAAAGAAAGCTGAAGACCACTGTTTTGCTAAGAATAGACGCCACTTCCAGATCGGCAATGTGCTGCACCTGCGCCGCCAAAATGCCGAGAGAAAGATAGGCCACAAGCTTAACAAATGTACCCGTAAACACTCTTTGGCTCGATAGATGTCCGCCGCGAATGGCCGCTGTGGCTCCTCCGCTGCTTACCACGACACTCACTATTTTAGTGACAAGATCGAGCAGCACAGCAATGAGCACGGCTAAGAAGGCTGCATCCGGCTCGACTAGGTAGTAGAAGCCAGCCCATAACAACGAGATAAATCTCAATCCCCTCTGCGTAAACGCCTCCCTACAAGTGGCGTAGAGATGCATACTTTCACTCCTTTCTTAGGTTAATGCGGAGAGAGGCGCTATGCCCCCCTCCGCCCGTAGCGTCTAGCCAAGAATTTGCTCTACACCGCGGCTTACTACGCGAGCCCCCGCGGCGCGGATAAGCCTCGCACCCGCGACAATAAACGTATTGTGGGTTAAGATGTCAGCCATTACTGCCGACACCTGCTCTGCAGTTACGTCGTCCCGCGGGTCAACAACGGAAATAGTTACGTTTCTGCCGAGTTCACTGACGAAAACCATCTGCAATGTCTTGTTCATATAGCACCTCCTTTCGCTGTTTGATTAGGGCCTAGTCGCTTCACGGTTAGAGAGGCAGTACCCTCGCCTCATCAATGCGGTGGATATACACGACGGGATGCTTCTGCAGGCTGCCGATGGCATTGCCGATCGTTAGGACGCTAGCATCGGTGACGCCATCGTTCATACGGTTGTAAGTACGGTGGCGGAGAACAGGTGTGCCGTCCGGCAATAGGCCGGTCTGAACACTGATGCGTAGCCGCGAAGGCTGGTTTTCACGTAGAGCCATTTTTTTCACCTCCTTTTTTTGTCTGGGGTCGGCCGACCACTGAACACAGCATACTGGGTAAAGCTTATGGATGCGAATCGAGAGTTTGCGGCAAGTACGGCACCTTATCAATGAAAATCGTGACCTAAGCCACAAAAATAACTTGAATTCTGGCAAAGTGGCCTTACGCCACAAAGAAAAGCGCAACAAAAAAGAGGGCTTGCGCCCTCACCTCTGCGGGGGAAACCGTTATCCCGCACCATGGCAGAATATGCTAAGCAAAGAAGCCTTAGGGTTTGGGCAACGTGCCGCGGAGCGGGTTACTGAACACTCCTCAAGGCACTGATGCCCAGCGCCAATTCTATGCGTTTGCGCTGTAACTCACAATGCAGTGCGTCCGGCTGTAAAAGTGTGCCATTACTATGGTAGCTTTGCGCGTGACAGCCACCGCTACAGAAAAATTTTGCCCAACAGCGCAGGCACTCCGGCTTGCGATAGAGATTGGCCTTGCTAAATCTGCTGACCAATCCGGTAGCTGTTATCCCAGTAGCGACCGAACCCATGGCAAAGTCCTTTTGACCAACAAACTGGTGGCAGGGGTATAAGTCGCCGTCGGGCGTAACGGCCAAATAGTCGCAACCCGCGCCACAGCCGCTTACGCGCTTGCCAAAACAAGGACCGTCATAGGTGGCCAAGTTAAAGTGAAAAAAGTTAAAGGGGTCGCCCTCGTCCTGCTTGGTCACGTAAAAGTCCGCCAGCCGCTCGTATTCCTTACGAAGCACGGCGAGATGATGCTGCCTGAGTGCATAGGACTCCCCTGCCCCGCCGACTACAGGCTCAATCGACAGCTCACGTAGGCCTAAGTCGTATAGGTGCATGACGTCAGCGGCAAAATCAAGGTTGTACGCGGTGTAGGTACCGCGTACATAGTAGTTTTTCCCCGCGCGGCTGGCGACAAACTTTTGGATGGCCTGACTCACCGCGCCGTAGCTCCCCGCGCCAGAAGCCAAGGGTCGCATCCGGTCGTTTACGACCTCACGCCCGTCAAGGCTTAACACTACAGCTATCTGCTTGTCGTTCAAAAAGTCTATGACAGCGTCGTCTAACAAAGTAGCATTGGTAGTTAAAGTAAACCGAATGACTTTGTCACGTTGCGCGGCCTGCTCTTCACCGTAGATGACAATATCGCGCACTACAGAGAAGTTGAGCAGCGGCTCGCCGCCAAAGAAGTCTACTTCCAGATGCCGCCTTGTCCTAGCCGAGCGCAGTAAGAAGTCGACGGCAGCTCTGCCGGTAGCGGCGTCCATAAGCGATCGTTCCAAGCCAAAATCGCCCGAACCCGCAAAACAGTAGCGACAGCGCAAGTTACAGTCATGGGCCACGTGTAGGCATAAAGCCTTAACTTGTCCCACCCTTTCATCAGTAGAAATGGGCTCCGGCGGCATAACGGCATCCAAGAGCCCGGCGGCAGCTAAATCTTCAGCCTCGGACAAGGCTTGCTTAACATCACATGCAGCGTATCGCACAGACAACGCTGCGATTATTTCCTCTGGTTTTAGCTTGGTCCACAGCTTAAGAACGTCACCCGCTAGATCATCTACCTCCAGCAGTGTGCCGGTGATGGGGTCAAGTGCCAGAGATTTGCCGCCAAACTTAAAAACATGCATTGTGCCTAACTAGCGGTTTTGGCAAACCTGATTGCCGACTGTGCAAGAGGTCTTGCACGCGGATTGACACGAAGTCTGGCACTCCTTGCAAGCTTCTTTTTGAGCCGTGGACTTAATTGTCCCCACAGCAATGACCTTGATGTGTTTGTTCATGATTTGGCCTCCTCTACGTATTTCGAAAGCGCACGAGGCGGGGCTGATTGCCTTACGACAAACCCCGCCTACGTGCAACAAACGGTGAAGCAAAAGGCTCCGTCCCTATTGCTTCACCCAAGGGCGACGGGCGCGAGGGGCAGCGAGAACTTCTGACCAGATTACGCCTAAGCGCGCAGCCTCCCGGCCGATGGCGATAATACGTTTACTCGACCCAGAAGTTAGCGGCGAAAGCGCAGCAGGAGGCGCTGTCGAGACAGACGGCGGCTCAATCTGAACTTGCGGCTCCAAGGGCACAACTCCTACCTGCGGGGCAACTGTAGGCTGAACTCGCCGCGGGCGGCTGCCATAACTCCTAGGATAATACTCGGGTCTCATGCCCATCGTGGTCCACTCCTTGTCGGCTCTTTAGCCCTTGGTCGGGTCACCGCTCTTGGGGCTCTCACCTTTGCCGATAGCTTGGCGCATCTCGGTGTCGGACTTGATGTTTTGCATGTTGAGGTAATCCATCACGCCTAATTTGCCTGCCCGTAGCGCATCGGCCATGGCTAAGGGCACTTCCGCTTCCGCGGCCACAACTTTAGCGCGCATCTCCTGCACGGAAGCCAGCATTTCCTGTTCTTTGGCTACAGCCATGGCGCGCCGTTCTTCGGCCTTAGCTTGGGCAATGCGCTTATCGGCTTCAGCTTGGTCGGTCTGCAGTTGCGCACCGATATTCTTGCCAACGTCCACATCGGCTATGTCTATGGAGAGAATTTCATAGGCGGTGCCAGAATCGAGGCCCTTGTTAAGTACAGTGCGCGAAATCATATCGGGGTTCTCGAGCACTTCTTTGTGCGTTTCGGCGGAACCGATAGTTGTGACTATACCTTCCCCCACGCGAGCGATAATCGTTTCTTGCCCCGCGCCACCTACCAAGCGGCTAAGGTTAGCCCGCACCGTGACGCGGGCTTTGGCTCTTACTTCAATGCCATTCTTAGCTACGGCCGTGACAATCGGGGTCTCAATAACTTTCGGGTTTACGCTGACCTGTACCGCCTCCAGCACGTCACGTCCGGCGAGGTCAATCGCCGCCGTGCGCTCAAAACCGATGTCAATGCCTGCCCGCTGGGCCGCGATCAGGGCGTTGACAACGCGGTCCACGTTGCCGCCGGCAAGAAAGTGTGCCTCCAGCTTGTTGACATCGAGACCTAAACCGGCTTTATTAGCCCTGATATAAGCGTTGACTATGCGCGCCGGAGGCACGCGCCGCAAGCGCATACCGATGAGGGTTATGATGCCCACCGGTACACCGGCCGAGAGTGACGCGATCCATAACCCAAGCGGCACAAAGCTCAGGAATATGGAGACACCTAAAAAGACCAGCGCAAAAAGAAATAGGGTTTCAGGAACAAATGGCATTTCTTAACCTCCTTGTTTTCCTTGTGGGCGTACTACAATACGCGTGCCTTCAGTCTTCACTACAACAACGGCTATGCCTGCCGTGATAAAAGTGCCATCGCTCACTACGTCCACGCGTTTGCCCTCGATTTCGGCGATGCCAGCTGGGCGAAGGGCAGTAATGGCGAGGCCCACACTCCCCACGAGGCTGGCCTCGTCACTGGGGGCAATGTAGCCCCGGTCTTTGGTCTCCGCATATTTAAGTACAATCTGTGACCACACCGAGGTACGCTTGAGCAGTTTTATGCTGAGCAAAAACAGCACTATGGCTACGGCCAAAGCCACAAGCACCATCCTGAGGCCCTGCCCCGTGTCTAAAGCGGACCACACCACCGCGGTGAACACGGCTGCCGTCCCGCTGATGCCAATGATACCGAACGACGGGATAAACGCTTCCATCACTAATAACAGCAACCCAGCAATAAAGATCACAATAACCTCTCTTCCCGCAAGACCTGCAAAGATGTGCCCGCCGAAGAACAGCGCAAAGGCGACGAGGGCCACGCTACCCGTTACCATAAATTCCCCCGTAGACATGGCAATAGCGAGCGCTGCCATCCCAACCCCAAGCAAAAGGGTGGCTACTATCGGTTGCGTCAAGAAGCGGGCTAAATGCTCGGCCGGCGTTTTCGGTACAGAGCGCACCTCGGCTCCTGCCAAGCCTAGATACGCCAAAAGATCGTGCGTAGTGTCAAGTACTCCATCAGTAAAGTCAAGTTCCTGCGCTTGCTTGTAAGTGAGGGTCAATAAAGTATCGGCTGCATCCACATCGGGGATCACGATGGACATGCGCACCATGGCGGCGGCGATTTCTGGGTCCTTGCCTTGCCGTTCGGTTACGGAACGCATGCGCGCCTCCCACGCCGAGAGAGTTTTCTCATCCGCGGCCTGCCCGTCCATCCGCCGCGGTTCTGCCGCACCAATCACGCTGCCTGGGGCCATATACATCCGCTGCGCAGAAAGCGCTAGGAATGCCCCTGCGGACAAGGCATTGTAGCGGACGTGAGCAATTACCGGTAATTGTGAGTCATGAATCAAGTCGCTGATTTCAAAGGCCGCGGACAACAACCCACCCGGCGTGTCGATTTCAAGAATGATGGTCTGTGCGCCGGCATCCTCCGCCTCAGCGAAGGCACGTTGTAAGTAGCGCAGCATGCTGGCGTCAACGATCCCGCTTACAGGAATGGTGAAAACTACCTTCGCCGCGGCTGCTGCCGGTAAGGGGAACACTAGGAGATAGGGAAGCAATAGCATAGCCAGCACAACTGCAATAAGTCCCTTATGCGCCTTCTTCGTCATGAAGCACCCCCCCAAGTTGTCCTATCGCTATTGTACAGCAAATGGACCGGAAATAAAACAACATCACGTTATACTACGAGACAGCGGCGCTTTTGTTTCGCCGCGCAAACGGCACTTGATTTTATGACTGCAGCCGCGCTAAAACCGCACGGGCAAAGTCTCCGCTTCTGTCTTCCCGAATCGCTTGCCGCATATCTGCCATTAAGCGCAGCGAGAAACGCAAGTTGTGGATGGAGATAAGCGTTAACCCTAGAACCTCTTCGGCCTTAATCAGGTGCCGCACGTAGGCACGGCTGAAATGCTGACAGGCATAGCAATCGCAGCCGTATTCAATGGGCGCGAAGTCCTCCGCATACGCGGCATTGCGCACTACTACTTTGCCGTTAGCGGTTAACGCAGTACCGTTACGGGCGACACGCGTCGGCAGCACGCAGTCGAACATGTCGATCCCTCGCAACACCCCTTCGACTAGAGCGTCCGCACTTCCCACACCCATCAGATAGCGGGGCCTGTCAGGGGGCATGTAAGGCACAGTATGCTCTAGGATCTCGTACATCAATGGTTTTGGCTCGCCCACGCTCAGCCCGCCGAGGGCGTACCCCGGGAAATCCATCTCGGTCATAGCTTTAGCGCCCTCCGCGCGCAAGTCTTTATGTATGCCGCCTTGGATAATGCCAAAGAGAGCTTGCTCCGTTGGCTTGCCATGTGCCTGCTTGCAGCGCGCCGCCCAGCGCACGGTGCGCTCCAGCGAAGCCTTGGCGTAATTATAGTCTGCCGGGTAGGGCGTACATTCGTCAAAACACATAATGATGTCTGCCCCTAGGGCGTTCTGCACTTCTGTCGCCAGCTCCGGGCTGAGAAACTGCCTAGAACCGTCGAGGTGTGACCTAAACTCCACACCCTCCTCCGTGATCTTGCGCAGGTCGTTCAGCGAAAAAACCTGAAACCCGCCGCTGTCGGTCAGTATACTGCTTGGCCACTGCATAAACCGATGCAGCCCGCCTGCCTTTGCCACCAGTGCGTGTCCCGGCCTTAAGTAGAGGTGGTAGGTGTTGCTTAGAATTATCTCTGCGCCTAGTTCGTGTAGTTGCGCGGGGGTGAGTGTCTTTACGGTAGCTTGAGTGCCGACTGGCATAAAGATAGGGGTATGGAAACTGCCATGTGCCGTAGTAAGCAGACCAAGCCTAGCTCCGGTCTGCCGGCAGGTTTTCTCTAGGTGAAACTCAACGGCCAAAGACTTCACTCCTAA
>DBBC01000138.1:0-21719 GCA_002292025.1 Firmicutes bacterium UBA994 | reverse complement strand
CTAAACTATCAGCATCGCGTCGCCAAAGGAAAAAAACCGATACCGCTCCGCAATGGCAGCTTGATAAGCGCGAAGCACATTTTCTCGCCCCGCCAAGGCGGCCACAAGCATAATCAACGTTGACTTCGGCAAGTGAAAATTAGTCACCAGGCCGTCTACGGCGCGGAAGCGGTGCCCCGGATAGATAAAGATATCTGTCCAGCCGGAGGCCGACGGTACCCGTCCTGTGTGATCGGCAATCGTCTCTAGTGTGCGCAGCGGGGTGGTGCCTACGACCACCACCTTGTTGCCCCGCTCCCGTGCTCTGTTAATGGCGGCCGCAGTCTCGGGCTTAACCTCATAGTACTCGCTGTGCATTTTGTGTTCGGCGATGTCCTCCGCTTGCACCGGCCTGAATGTGCCCAGCCCAATATGCAGAGTCAAGAACACTATGTCAATGCCTTTGTCTGTGATTTCACGCAACAGTTCCTGTGTGAAGTGCAGGCCGGCCGTGGGAGCCGCCGCCGAGCCTAAGTTTTTGGAGTACACGGTCTGATAGCGTTCTTTGTCCGCCAATTGCTGCTTAATGTAAGGCGGCAGCGGCATTTGCCCTAAACGGTCAAGCGCCGCATGAAAGTCGCCTTC
The DNA here is from genome assembly GCA_002292025.1 of Firmicutes bacterium UBA994. Classification (GTDB taxonomy): domain Bacteria; phylum Bacillota; class UBA994; order UBA994; family UBA994; genus UBA994. The sequence continues at coordinate 21,095 of DBBC01000138.1, read as the reverse complement.
TACGGTGAAATGCAGCACTTTGCCGCCGGCAGCGGTGTCACTCATGACTACTGCCGACATTTCCCCTGCACCAAACTCAACTTCGGTGCCTACGCGCAGTCTCTTGCCCGGCCGCGCCAGCACCTCCCATTCACAGGCGTGTGACAGCGCTTTCAGCAAAACCACTTCAATCATGGCGCCCGTTTTCTTTTTGCGCCCAAGTAGGCGGGCGGGAAGCACCTTGGTATCATTAAGCACCAAGACATCCCCAGGGTTTAAAAAATGCAAAACCTCCGGAAAGCGCCGATGTTCTATTTCCCCGCTGGCTTTCCTGAGAACCAGCAACCGCGACGCCGCTCGTTCCGCCAGCGGATGCTGCGCTATAAGCTCGGGCGGCAAAGAGAAGTCAAAGTCGCTCAGTTTCATGCCGGCGCGCCCTCCCATAAGCGAATAATCCCTCGTGCCTTTCGGGGATAAACGGTACGATCCACTAAGAACACTAAGTCACACGAAGCATACGAGTATAACAAGGTTTATCTCGATCTTAGCCACCTTAGTGGTCCTTCGTGTCCTTCGTGGACAAAAACTAATTGCCTGCCGGCTAGTGGGGGATATCGACGAGCCAAATGCCGCGGTAATAATGTGCCAAGATGTCGCGGAAATTATGCCCCCGTTCGGCCATGCCGCGAGCACCCCATTGGCTCATGCCGACGCCATGCCCCCAACCTCTACCGCCAAATACGAAGTTATCGGGAGTAGAACTCAGACCGGCGGTCCCGCGCGCTCCGCGCACCGCGTGTTCCGGTGCTAAGGGTAAGGTTTGCGTTCCGGCGGCCGTAGCCACTTGCGCGCCTGACAGCCCCGGCAAATTGGCGGTGGTGTGAGCGCTTTGTACGACTACAGGCGTCACGCGGCCGGTGACCGTGTACATCGTAGAGCGCAAGGCAAACAGCCCGGTGCTGCCGTCCGGCAGTCGCGCTTGCTGCCGCGTAAGAGCGATACGGCCCGCCGTGCCGACTATGTTGAGGTTAGCCACGCGGCCTGACGGGAAACGATTCTCTACTGTAACCGCTAGCACCGTGCCCACGTCGGCACCGTTAAAGCGCGCTATCTGCTGCATTTGCGCCTGCGTAAGCTCTCGTTCCCAAGTGACATGCGGCGACCCTGCCAGCGCTCCGAAGGGGTCAGGTATCCCAATGAGATAAGGTATAGCTCTTGTCCAGACATTTTCCACATTCTCGGTGTGCCCACCGCTGTCCGAGTGGTAAAAGGTCGAGGCCGGCCTGCCGTTAAAGAGAGCGATAATACCTCGGGTGTCAGCCACAGCTTGACTTGAGTTCGGGTGCTCCCCCTCTACCCCACCGTAGGCTTGACAACACGTACTGAGGTGACAGAGATCAAACCCTAGGGCGGCATGCTTATTCCTGTTGGCATAAGCGTAGGTACGCGCAACAACGGCCTGTGCTCTTAGCGCTTCCATGGGCCAGGTGGCGGGCATTTCTCGCGGCACTACGCCCTTAAGATACTCGTCTACGTGCATAAGCCCGACAACCATAAACCGGTTCATTCGGTCGAGCGTAAACTCAAATACCCCGCGGTGCCGACGACTTTCGACACTCATATAGGCAGCCCTACTGGCCGCACGCAAGGGGAGTCCGGGGGTATTTGCGTAAGTGAACAGCAACCGGCCGTCTTGGCTGATTACTTTGATACGCCTGAAGTCTGCTGGCAATAACTCCCATACCATCTCGGGCGTAGCTAAAGCTAGCACCTCTCGCAAGGAGTCGACTAGGGTAGTGTCTGTGGCATTGCCCACGGCGACTCGCCACGTACCGTCAAAAAACAGCCTCCCTTCTAACCCTGCCGCGGCCACCTGTGCTTGTACCAGTTGCACCGCTTCGATCGACAGGAAGGAACGGCTGACAAGTGACAGCATGCCACGCACGGTGACATTGCCTATTCCGACGGCAGTTAGTTCAGGCAATCGTTGCGCTGCGTGTTCGACGGTGGCAAATAAGCCGCCGACCACAAAATAGCCGGCATTCTCTCGCAAGATAAAAACCGGCCCGGCAGTTGCCGGCCAGCGCGGCAAAACTTGTGCGGCGGCTGCATAGTCGCCAAAGGGCCCCGCAGCCAAGCGGACAGCCGCACGGTGTATTTGCCAGCCTCCGCTTTCGTCTGCAACAAGCGGAATCTCCAATCCGTCCGCCCCGGTTACGCCAAATTGGACGCGCTCGCTCGCTTTGAGGTGCACGGCGGACAAAGCGTTAGCGCCGTGGTGAATGCCAATGCGAAACATGTAGTTGTCTAGCGGCAAGCCGTCGGCATGTGTCGCCCGTTCAAATGGCATGAACGATAGCGCTAAGCTGACGCACAACATAATTATTAAAGTCGCTCTCACCGGCAAATTTCGTCGCATCAGCTTTCTCTCCCCTCACTTGCTCTATGCTATGTATTTTACGTGGGGGACACTTGTCCTGCTACAAACCTTTTATTTCTCAGTTCCATTTGCCTTCGTGCCCCTTGGTGTCCTTCGTGGATCGTTGCCCTTCATTTTTTGTTTTTCATAGTCACTCAAAAGGCAACCACAATAGTTCTGGCGGTAGAGCCCGAGTTTACGAGCCGGGGCAAAGGTTTCGCGAAAGTGTGGGCGGAAATCCTGATAGTAGAACGGGACGCCTACCTCCCTCGCTACTGCTTGAGCCGCAGCAACTATTTCGGCGTGTTTTTGATAGGGACTGATCAGGAGTGTAGTGGAAAAAGCATCGTAAGCTTCGTCTTTGGCCAGCAAAGCTGTCTTCAGTAAGCGCAAGCGATAGCACGCCCAACACCTATTTGACAGAGAGGCGGCCACTTCTGTAATCCACTCCGTCGGATCACCCATGTCTTCGTGTCTCAGCGAGACTCCCGCGCTGCTTGCCCAAACATGGGCAGCATCTAGGCGCCGCGCATACTCGCCGTAGGGGTGGATGTTGGGGTTATAGAAGTAGCCGGAGACTCCGTGTCCTTCTGTGGACAGATACTGAGTCACGTAAGTGGCACAGGGGCCGCAACAGATGTGGAGTAATATATCCACCGTGGCTCACTCTTTATTCCAATCCACGTTCATGTGGCCATATGCCAGACGCGAAGCCAAGCGGCCGCGTGGCGTCCTTTGCAGAAAGCCCAGCTGCAACAGGAATGGCTCAATGACATCTTCAATTGTCTCCGGCGCTTCGCTAATAGCTGCGGCCATGGTTTCAAGTCCGACGGGGCCGCCGTCGAACTTATCGAGCAGCGCCTCTAGGAGCTTGCGGTCAACGGCATCAAGCCCTAGTGCGTCGACCTCAAGCATGTCTAGCGCCTTGTCGGCCAGCAGGGCGGTAATTTCCCCTTCACCGCGCACTTGCGCAAAGTCACGCACCCGGCGCAGCAGCCTATTTACAACACGTGGGGTGCCGCGCGCACGGCGGGCCAGTTCTTCCGCGCCCCGTTGTTCGATCCTCACCGACAGGATACGGGCTGAGCGGCGCACTATCTGTTCGAGCTCAGCGGTCGTATAAAACTCTAAGCGGCAAATTACCCCAAAACGGTCCCGTAGCGGAGAGGTGAGCGAACCAGCCCGTGTAGTAGCACCAATCAGCGTAAATTTTGGCAAATCTAAACGAATACTGCGCGCGCTCGGACCTTTGCCGATGATAATATCTAAGGCAAAATCTTCTAAGGCAGGATACAGCACTTCCTCCACGGCGCGGCTTAAGCGGTGGATTTCGTCAATAAACAAGCAATCGTTCTCACCCAAATTAGTAAGGATGGCGGCGGCGTCTCCCGGGCGCTCAATCGCCGGCCCGGACGTAACGCGCAATTGCACGCCTAACTCGTTGGCAATTACACCCGCTAATGTGGTCTTGCCTAGCCCAGGCGGACCATAGAGCAAGACGTGATCAAGCGGCTCTCTGCGCCTTCTTGCGGCCTCGATAAACACCTGCAAGTTTTCCTTGATTTTGCTTTGGCCAATGTACTCCCGCAAGTACTTGGGGCGCAGGCTTATATCTAACGCTTCTTCGTCGATATTGGCGTGAGCGCTGATAATTCTTTTCTCCAAAACTGCTATCTCCCTTGCGCCAGTGTTCTCAATACGGCCCGCAGCACTTCCTCCACTGTGGCGTGTGGGCCAAGTAGCGCCAGTGCCTGCTTAAGGTGCGGCAAAAACTCTTGCTCCTGATATCCAAGTCCCAGAAGTGCCCCCATGGCTTGACCCTCTACGCCGAGCGCGGCGTAGGAGATGGCGTGCACAGTACCCGGCACCAGCGATTCTTGACGCAAAAGTTTGTCTTTTAGTTCTAGCACCAACCGTTCGGCGGTTTTGCGGCCCACGCCGGGGACTTTGGTTAGCCAAGCGACATCACCCGCCGCGATCGCCCCATAAACTGCCATGGTGCTGCCCGCAGCGCAAATATTAAGCGCTACTTTGGGACCAATGCCCGTTATCCCCAGCAACGCTTCAAACAGCGCCACTCCCTCGGCATCCGGGAAACCGTAAAGCGAGAGCTCGTCCTCGCGCACGTGCAAGTACGTGTATAAAGTAACGTGCTCCCCAAGGGGTAGTTCGGCCAGTACTCGTCCCGCAGTAAAAATCTTATAGCCAATGCCGCTGTTATCGACTACTGCCACTCCCGCCGTCTTGTGCTTGAGCACGCCGGAGATGTAGCTATACATGGCTTCCTCCCTTGCTGACAGCGCGCCGATATCGGTAGGACTGCAAGTGGCAAAGACAAACGGCCACAGCATCGGCAGCGTCATCGGGGCGAATAATGTCCGCCAGCCCTAGGAGAGACTGTACCATACGCTGCACTTGCGTCTTGTCGGCGCGTCCATAGCCTGTAACTGCCTGTTTGATCTGCAGCGGAGTGTACTCCGCCACCTCCAAACCATGTTGCGCCGCAACGAGCAGCGCGACCCCTCTCGCCTGCCCTACCGAAAGAGCTGTGGTTGCGTTGGTGTTAAAAAACAGCTGCTCTATAGCCATACAGTCCAAATCAAAGCGGCGGCAGATAGCGTCAAGACCGTGGAATACAGCCTTAAGCCGTTCCGGCAAGGGGGCATGAGGTGGCGTGCGAATCGCGCCATGCTCTAGCAGCATTGCTCCGCTCCCTTGTTCCTCTGCCACGCCATAACCTGTCACGCCGATACCGGGATCTATGCCAAGTACGATCATGCGACCACTCCCCTGAACAAAGGTTCGCGATGGCGGCTATTTTTCCTGCTTAATCGCAACTGCTCAGCATGTTTAGACAAGCGCGCCAAGCAGGAATCCGTCCGGGGAAGGTAACTATTGCTACAACTTAGGTATGGGCGGCATACGCTTCTTGTGTGCGCTTATCGCCGCCATGTGGTCAACCCGCTCTTTAATATGCGGCTCGGCCTCGCCCGTCAAGATATATTGGTCAAGCTCAGCATAGGTAATACCCATTTCCGCTTCATCAGTTTGGTTTGCCCAAAGGCCAGCGGTAGGAGGTTTGTCTAAAATCACTTGGGGCACTCCAAGGTATAGAGCTAACTCCCTGATCTGCGCTTTAACTAAGGAGGCTAGCGGCATCAGATCTACTCCGCCATCGCCGTGCTTGGTGAAGTAGCCGACCGTGTACTCGCTGAGGTTACCCGTCCCAAGCACCAAGCACGAATGGGCGCCTGCGTAGAAGTAGAGAGCTGCCATGCGCAGACGCGGCTTGATGTTTGCTAGGACTAACCGTGAAAGTTCCCCACCGGCGAAAGGGGCGGATACCGCACCGAGGAAAGTCTCATAGGCTGCGGATAGGTCCACGTCCAGTACTCTCAGGTCAAAGGCTCGGGCCACCAGTAACGCCTGTTCGCGATCTAATGGGTCCGAATGTATCGGCAAGATAATCCCGATGGAACTTTCAGGCAGGGCGAGTTTTGCTAATCCCGCCACCACCGCTGAATCAAGACCACCACTTAAGCCGAACACCACACCGTTCATTTTAGCGGCGCGTACCTGTTGCGCGATCCACGTGCTGATTTTGCGCGTGATAACTGCTGCTTCCATGGTAATCCCCCTTAATTGGGCGGTTAGCTGCCTATACATAACTGCTCAGCCATCCCGCCATGTAAGTAGTCACCCTCCACGAAGGACACGAAAACGCGAACAGGGTTTAGTAGTTACGCCTATACATTAAATCTTATGTTTAAGATGTCTCCGTCGTTTACTACATAGTCCTTGCCTTCGAGCGAGACTAATCCTTTTTCTTTGAGCTTAGGTACACTGCCGCAAGCCTCTAATTCATGGTAGCGCATGACCTCAGCACGGATAAACCCTCGCTCTAAGTCCGAGTGTATTTTCCCAGCCGCTTGTTTAGCGGAGATGCCCTGGCGCACAGTCCATGCCCGCACTTCGTCCTCGCCCACGGTGAAAAACGAAATTAACCCTAACGCTTGGCAGCTGGCGTGTGCCAAACGGTCAATGCTAGGGACGTCTAGCTTAAGCTCAGTGAGAAACTCTGCCCTTTCGGCACCATCAAGCTCGGATACTTCCATTTCTGTATTGGCGCTCATCTCTATGAGGGGTAGTCCCCGCTCGGAAGCGTAGAGGTGCAGTTCGTCCCGGTGAGGGTAGCACGCGTCGACAAACTGCTCGTCGTCTAAGTTCACAACTAGTATCTGGGGTTTGCCGGTAAGAAAGGTGTAACTAAGCAGCAGCTTCTCTTCCTCCGGCACAATAGCAAACGTCGAAAACGGCTGCTCGGACTCCAGATGCGTTAGAACTCGGCCTAGGAGCCTCATCTCCGCCTCTGTTTGCGCAGTCCTCTTCTTGCTGTCGGCTAGACGCGACAGGCGCTTATCCACAAAGGCTATATCTGCCATCAGCAGCTCATAAGTCACCGTCAAGACGTCACGGAGAGGGTCGATGCTGCCTTCCACATGCTCGAGGTCGCTCTTAAAGGCGCGCACCACATGCACGAGCGCGTCTGACTGGCGTATGCCCTCCAGAAATGCGTTGCCGACGCCTAGCCCCGCGGAAGCGCCGCGCACCAGCCCGGGCACATCTACAAGTTCAAGCTGCGCATAGGTAGTCTTACGCGGCTTGTAAAGATTGGCGAGAAAGTCTATGCGCCTATCCCTAATCACAGCTGACCCAAGGTTCAATTCAGTCTTTCCGGAGAAGAACTTACTGGTTTCTTTGCGCGTGCCGGTAAGCAGGTTGAACACGGTGGTCTTACCCACCATAGGCAACCCGATTATTCCGTATGTTGGCATTTAGTTAACATCGCCCTTCGTTTCGTCTTGTGTGTAAAGTGCGCCGATTTCTTTCACGGCGTCGCCCACAATGCGCTGCACGTCGGCAAAAATAACGCCAAAGCGGGCCTCCTCCTGAATATAACCGCGCACCAAGCTGTTAAGATTTACGATCTCCGCGAGCTTTTGCATGGACTTCATTTCAGCTTCGTCAACCTGTTGCCCCGACATCAGCGCCGTCTGATAGGCAATTTCTTTTTTTCGGTAATCCTTAAACATCTCCAATGCCTGCGTATCACCGCAAAGCTTGCCCTGAGCCGCCAACATGGCTTGATACTCGGGCGAGTTCCTAAGCGCGCGCGCTAATTCATGGGCTTTATCATGGACGAGCAAACTGACCACCTCCTGTAATCCTAGTGGTTATTATATACTAAGGACGGGCACTTGTCGCTCTACCACTTTGTGATTTACGGCGATCGATTAAGACTTACAACTCACCCTGCCTTACACCTTGAACGAAAAGCGGTGATGCAATAAGATGCGTGTCGCCACAGGAGCACACTGCGATGGCGCAAATCTGGCGGAGCTCATTAATATCGCCTGCGCTGGCAAACGCAATTTTACCCCTGTTACCGAGGAAAGCCTGCTTACACTCTGGAGTCGTAACCCAGAGTACGCGCATAACGGTCTTTTACTGGTTCGAGACGATAACGGAGGTCTGCTGGGAGCAACTCATGCTCTCTTTGACGGCTGCACAAGGACAGGGTACCTGCCCTTTTTGCTGTCGCGGCCGGGCTTAGAGGCATCTGTGTGGCCGCTTCTCTTGTCGGCGGGTGAGCGGCACATGCATCGCGCCTCGCGCATATTGATTGGCTCGCCCTATACTCCGCTCTATTGCGCCCTAGAAGGCCGTTTTCAGCCGCTGTGGGGAACGACTGAGGTTATGGAACCTGAGCAAAACGACGAGCAACTAGTGGGATTTCTTAAAGCGCAAGGATTTCGCCCGCGCTACACCCACTTAGCCATGACCATCGATCTTAAGCCATTGCCCACTTTAGACAACCCCCGTCCCGAGGATAGGTGGGAAATACTGCAAGGAGAAGAGTGCTGGCTTAACAACTATGTTTGGTATGGCGGCAGTGCGGCCGAGGAGTTTGGCCAATATAATCCCGCGCTGCATGTCCTGCTCGTGCGGGAAGACTATAACGTGGTCGGACATATTGCGTGGTATCCCATGCGTGAGAGTCACAAAGCTGCCATTTGCGACCTTGCGGTAATGCGGCGGCACCGCCGCCAAGGGATTGGCTCCTATCTGCTGCGCCGGGCTTTAGCCTGCATGCTGCAACTTGGGTTTTCCCAAGCTGAACTATGCACGACACGCAACTTAGGCAGCGCTGCCTATAAGCTGTATTTGGCAGCCGGCTTCCAAACGGCTACTGCTTGGCTGGAAATGTCTAAGTCTAAGGGATAAAGATCAGCCGCTTTGCCTAGCCTGCCCTTTTACCGGCACTAGGTGGCGAGGGAAGTATTTGAGTCGTTTCGTGACGCATGGCGGGCAACAACATGCAGTAAAATCATGCCTAGCTACGAAGCTTAGGCGTTAACGTTAAATGAGAGACTTCCTTGCTGATGAAAAATATTGTATAATAAACGTGCAGCCAAACTGTCCCGCTTAGGGTAGGCGAAGCGGCAGGCGAGTGTTGCGCGTATTTTTAGATTTGGGGGTATCTTGCTTGAAGAAATTCTTAGCAGTAGCAGCAACTGCACTGGTGACGGTGGCAGCACTCGCGGGCTGTGCCCCGCAAGCAGTTCACAATGACGGCACGTTTATCGCCGTCTCGGACGCTACAGACCGCGGGTTTGTGCGTGCTGAAGTGACTATCGCCCGCGATAAAATTACAGCCGTTAAGCTGTCGCAATTTGACTCCTTAGGCCTAGAAAGAGGCCCAGACTACGGTTATGCGCCGTTCCATACTTTTCTCGCCGAGATGCCTAAGCGCTTCGTGGAAAAAAACAGCTGGGATGTGGACGTAGTGTCGCAGGCTACCAGCTCTTCTAACCTCGCCAAGCAAGCGGTGCTCCGTGCTACGCAAATGGCGCGCAGGACAAAGGCTACCGCCGCCACCGTGTGGGACGGCACCTTTATGGGGGTAAGCGACCGCACCGAACGCGGCTGGGGTATTGCTTGGGTCACCCTTAGTGACGGCAAAATCAGTCGTGTAGTTTTACACGATACACGTCCGGCTCCGGAGCGTGACGCTGCGGGAGCCGTAGTTATGGGTCCTGACGGCAGACCGGTAATCAGAAGGAACGCCGCCGGCAACGTAATCTTTGAGCGCAAGCCCGCTGACTATGCCTTTGCGCCCTATCACGAAGCGATTGTCGAGCTTCCGAAGCGGTTCATCGCCAAGAACAGTGCACAGGTTGATGTCTTTACCGGCGCCACCGGCACCTCCAATAACGCTATGCAGGCCGTGCAACGCGCCCTAGACGCAGCTAAGAGATAGTCCGTACTGTTCCCTTGCCTACCTGCAAAAAGGCTGCCCACTGGGGCAGCTTCTTTGCTGCGAAAAGCTAGTGCAGGATTCGTCGTAGGCGTAAAGAAAGAATATGCAGAGCCTTCTTTTCAGAACTGAGCATGGGGGGGACCGGCATGCAAGAGCTCCTAGACCTGCTAATCGCAAAGTACAGACCGCGCACGCTAGAGGGACAACTCGCAAGCTATATTCCTGAACTCACTAAAGCAGACAGCGCGTCGTTAGGCATTGTAGTCGCCGACAAGGCAGGCGTGGTGGCAGCGGCGGGAGACACGCGCATCCGCTTTACCCTGCAGAGCGTCTCCAAGCTCTTCACCCTTGCCCTAGCACTCCTTGATAACGGACCAGAAACTGTTTTTAGCCGCATTGGCATGGAACCGACCGGCGACTCATTTAACTCGCTGATGCGATTAGAGACTTTTAGTTCCCTGAAGCCAGTTAATCCCTTAGTCAACGCCGGAGCCATCGCCACTACGGCCTTGATCAAGGGCCACTCCGTTGCGGAAAAGTTTGACCGTTTGACGGAGTTTGTTCGTACGCTCGCGCCGGGATGTTACGTGGGGTTTAATGCGGCCGTCTACCACTCCGAATCTTTATCTGGTGACCGCAACCGCGCCATCGCCTATTTCTTGCGGGATATAGGCGCAATTGATGGTAACGCCGAGGAGTCCCTCGATCTCTACTTTCGGCAGTGTTCTATCGAGGCGGACTGCTTTACACTCGCTGCATTGGCCAAAACTTTAGCGACGTGTGACAATACTACACTCTTGCCTCAGCACGTCTGCCGCATTGTCCGCACCTTTATGTTTACCTGCGGCATGTATGACGCCTCAGGTGAGTTTGCTGTAAGGGTTGGATTCCCGGCAAAAAGTGGCGTGTCGGGCGCTATCCTTGGCGTAGTCCCAAGCAGGCTAGGCATTGGCGTGTACGGACCCGCTCTCGACTCGAAAGGAAACAGCGTAGCAGGCGTAGCACTCTTGGCCGAGCTTAGCGAGCGCGCCAGCTTGTATTTGCTATGATAGCCGATTGTGGTCGCTGAGTGAGAACGCGTGCCTTGCTACAAAGGCACAGGCGGCAAGCTTTGGGCCACCCTACTGTACCTCGATGTAGTACGTGTGCTTAGCGATAGCGGTTCTCGCCGCGAACCACACGGTTGGCAATCAAGGCCGCCAGTGCTCCGGCCCCGAAACCGTTATCGATATTGACCACCCCAAGCCCCGGCGAGCAGGATTGAAGCATAGTCAACAGGGGCGCTATACCCTTCGCCCCTATTCCGTATCCTACCGAAGTAGGTAAGCCGATAACCGGGAGATCTACCAGCCCTTTGACCGTGATGGGAAGGACGGCATCCATTCCCGCAGCCACTACGATCACGTCGACTCCCTTGCTTAACATCTCCTCCAGCGGAGCAAGCACGCGGTGAGGTCCGGCGATGCCAACATCGTACGCATAGTGAACTTCACACCCCATCTGCTCGGCGATAACACGCGCCTCTTCCGCTACCGCTATATCGGCGGTTCCGGCTGCTATCAGCCCTATTCTGCCCCCGTTCTTGGCCGCCTCATGGCTGGGCGAACTCACCGTAACAACCCTTGCTTCGCCGTATACTTGGACACGATACTCCGGCGGAACAACCTCCTTTATTTTCTCTAGGCACGCCTCTCCCACCCGGGTGGCCATCGCCTTGCCTCTTTCTTCAACCATTTCTAACAGAAGTTTGGCCACCCATTCCGGCTTCTTACCCTCGGCGAGGACAAACTCCGGGATGCCCGCTCTCCGGTCGCGATATACATCCAGCCGAGCCAGACCTTCCACAAATCTCAGTTTCATCCTCTCGAAAGCAATGCGCTCCAAAAGTTCTTCCGCTTCACCTACGGCAATCTCACCGTCTTTGAGCTTTTGCAATATCTCGTTTGTCTTCAATTTCACACTCTCCTCGTCTTAGTGGCCGTCAGCTTGGCCGCGTCATAAACAAGCTTGATCGGGACGCGCATCTCATCCGCCGCTATTAGGCAATCTTTATATTCCGGAGCAATATTTACTATCTCACCTTTCAGTCTGCCCAGCTTAACCTTAATCTTACCATATTCTGTATCGACAGCCATCTCTTCTCGGGCCAGTTTAAATCTTTTCGTCCGGTGTGTTCTCACCCCTAAAGTAGTAGTTTCCCTGAAGACTGCCTCCAATACACGGCTGAGGCTCTCTTCAGCGACCACAACCGACAGCAGTGTGGCTGGCCTTACCTGTTTCATCTGGACGGGCGTGAAAAATACATCTAGCGCACCGTTGGCAAATAGTCTAGACATAATATGCCCATAAAATTCGGGGTTCATATCGTCAATATTGGTTTCTATGACCGTGACTGTATCTTCTTCGTACTCATTGGCAAAGCCTTTTTGTGTCCCGATGAGAATCCTCAGCAGATTGGGGATAGGCAGATTCCTTTGGCCTGCCCCGTAGCCTATGCTTTCGATCTTCATTTCGGGCATTTCGCCAAAGCCACGCGCTAATGTGGTGATGATCGCCGCTCCGGTGGGCGTCACCAATTCCGCATCGACATCCCCCCCTAAAACCGGCACCCCTTTGGTAAGTTCTAAGGTGGCTGGAGCAGGAACCGGGAGGGTACCATGGCAACTGGTTACAAAGCCGCGGCCAAGGTGTAAACGCGAACCGTAGACAGCATCAATGCCCAGCAGCTTCATGCCTATAACTGCGCCAACGATATCAATGATCGCATCCAGCCCGCCGAGTTCATGGAAATGCACCTCGTTGATATCCTGTTGATGTATTTTCGCTTCCGCTTGGGCCAGTCTTACAAATATCTTCTTAGCCGGTTCCTTGACCTCCTCGGCCAATCTGCTATCCTCTATCAGAGTCAGGATATCTGCCAGTTTGCGCGTCTCATCCCCTTGATTTAGGACGACATCAATTTTGGTGCCATGAATACCGTGTTTTTCTACTTTCTTCGCCTTGAGTTCGTAAGGGACAGACAGGTTCAACTTATCAAGCTCGGCCTTTAGATCCGCAACGCCCAAACCTAGGTCAACCAATGCCCCCAGCACCATATCGCCGCTGATACCGGAAAAACAGTCAAAATAAGCGATCTTCAAGCGACTCTCCCCTTAACTCATCTGGCTCATTCATGCTGCCCATGCGGTAGCCCTGCAAATCAAGCGCTGCATAATTATATCCTATTTCCTTGAACTTGGCGCTGATCTTCTCTCTTATATCCATCTGAAGGAAGAGGGGCATATCCTCAGGCAGCACCTCGATCCGGGCGATAGTGGCGTGATGCCTCACTCTTAGCTGCCCTATCCCTAGACCGCGCAAGAAAGATTCCGCCCGGTCAATCATTGTCAGGTTCGCTTTAGTTATGCGGGTACCGTAGGGGATCCTTGAAGCCAAGCAAGCAAGCGCGGGTTTGTCCCATGTAGATAAGTTCATCTCTCTGGAAAGGGAGCGAATATCGTTCTTGGTAAGGAGTGATTCCTTAAGCGGGCTGCGTACGCCAAGCTCCTGCGCTGCTCTCATTCCCGGCCGATAATCGGCAAGATCGTCATAGTTGGAGCCGTCCACAACATAGCTGAAGCCCTGCTCTCTCGCTATCTCGTTTATTCTGCCAACAAGCTCTCGCTTGCAAAAATAACAGCGTTCCTTAGGGTTACTGACAAAATCTTCGTTGGCCAATTCCTCGGTGTGAATCACAATATGCTTTACTCCCAGCTCTTGTGCCATGTAGCGCGCAGACTCTAGTTCATCAGCGGAATAGGTCTCAGAGGTAGCGGTTACCGCTATCACCTTATCCCGCAGCACCTCCTTGGCTACTTTCAACAAGAAGGTGCTGTCTACACCCCCAGAGTAGGCCACAAGTGCGCTCCCCATTTCCGCTAGGGCACCCCTTAGGTGTGCCAGTTTTTCATTAACCTGTTCTTTCATTACTGTTAGTTACCTCCGACCCAAAATTATTATGCTTTTTTGCACTATAAGGTTTTCTCCCGATGTGTTTTAGTGCTCCCTTAGTGTTCTTTGTGGACCATTGTTCTTTGTTCTTGGTTCTTTGGTTTTTTCGCTAACTTGAAAAGGACCAAGCAGTTACTATACTACCGACTGTCGCGCCGTAGCACCTTCCCCGGCAGTAAACCGCTATGCTCGCCGTTCTCGACCACGATGGCTCCGTTAACCATCACCATGTCGATGCCGCGGGGATAAGCGTGCGGTTCGCTGTAGGTAGCAAGGTCGTCTACAGCACCCTCATCGAACATCACTAGGTCGGCGTAGGCCCCCGGCCGCAGCAGACCGCGGTCAAACAACTGGAAGCGCTGCGCCGGGAAGCTGGTCATCTTACGCACGGCTTCTTCTAGCCTCAACACGCCACGTTCGCGCACGTAAGTGCCGAGCACGCGAGGGAAAGTGCCGTAGGCACGCGGATGCGGTTTGCCGGTGGAGAGCGGGCCGTAAGTGGCACGAAGCGCAGCGTCAGACCCAATCATCACCAGCGGATGTTGCATTACGTACTCTACGTCCGCTTCGCACATAGCGAATCGCACCATGGCTACATCAAAGTTCTCTTCCATTAATAAGTCTAAACATGCTTCTACCGGTTCCTTGCCCATCATCGTGCTTATCTCCTGCAGTGTGCGCCCTTCAAACTGCTTGTTGTGCTCTTTCTGGCAGGAAGCGACTAGGATGCAGTCCCACTGTCGACCAGTCGTAAGATTTTCAAGAATCTCCTGCGTTATCCTTGCCCGTATGGGCAAGTCGGCCAAGCGTTCGCGCATAGCGTCAGCACCGCCTGCGTGCGCCCACTGCGGCACGACTACCTTGAGCCCTGTGCTGGTGGCGGTGTAGGGGTATTGGTCTAATGTCACGTCTATTCCTTCTAGGCGCACAGCGTCTACAAGCGCAAGCGAGTCCTTGACTAACCCAAAGTTTTGGGGACCACAAACTTTATGGTGGGAGATATGCACAGGGAGCTTGGCCTGCCTGCCTACGTCTATCGTTTCAGCTACGGAAGCTAGCATCCCCTTCCCCTCGTCGCGCATATGTGAAGCGTAGATGCCGCCGTGCGCGGCCACTACTTTGGCTAGGGCGACAATCTCCGCGTGATCGCCGTAACAGCTAGGGGGATAAATAAGGCCTGTAGTCAGTCCATGCGCACCCGCTTCTAACGCTGCTTGGGTCAGTGCACACATTTGCTCGAGCTCTTCCGCTGTGGCCTTTCGGTCTGCCAACTCTAAAACCCTAGCACGGATATTGCCGTGCCCCACCAGCGGGACTATGTTCACACCTATACCCCGTGCTTCCAGCAACTCAAGGTACTCGGCGAAACTCGCGAACGGCTCGGTGTGGTCGCTCTTTGGCTCCCGTGGCGCGGCGGAGCTGCCACATTGCCCGATAACTTCAGTTGTAACCCCTTGGCGCACTTTGCTTTCCGCCTGCGGATTTTTAAATAGAGCATCGTCGCTGTGGGAATGGGCGTCGATAAACCCCGGCGCCACTACGCGGCCGCAGGCATCAATCACGCGGCGAGCGGGAGCATCTACTTGGCCGAGTGCGGCAATGCGTTCACCCAAAACGCCAAGGCTTCCGTAAAACCACGGCGCGCCGGTACCGTCAACTAGGCGGGCGTTTTTGATTAAGACGTCGTGCATAGTTATTCCTCCTCGTTTTGTTGCTGCTCAGGCATCCCGGCGGTCAATCGAAATTTACTTGAACAGGACTAAATGGTTACCATCCACGAAGGACACGAAGCTTTAGACTAGCCGCCCCCCCAGTTATTTATCCTCCACGCGCCATCTTCCTTAACAAGCCTTAAATCAGCCCTTTTGTAATATGCCCCTCCACCCGCATAAGTCCACCCTGTCGTCTCCCCCCAGTTTCCCGACACCGGCGTAAACAACCAGCTTAACCTTACATTTGCCGCGCCGTCCGGGGCGAAGATGATACCCCCAATCACTTCATTCCTAGTTCTGGCAACTAGGTTTTTTTCTTGGGTGAGGCGGACAGTACTTTCAGGCCACGGTTCGCCAAGCCTACCAAGCATAAACTCTAAAAACTCTTTAGTATACAGAGCCCTCACCTCTTCTACCGTTCGCGCCTGCAGGTTATTGTTTTGCCTAAAAAACTCCGTCATGAGAGCTTTCACCTCGATCACATCGGGGTGATATCGGGTCAGAAACACTTGGGTGGCGTTGTCGCTGAGCCGGACGTAATTAGTCCTCTCTAGGCTCGTCGTGCGAGGCGGCACAGGCTCACTGCCGGACTTAAAAACACACCCGGCGGCCACGATAAGAACTGCTATTGCCAGTAATAATACTTTCTTCATACCAAGCACCTCCTGTTAATTCTACGACAAATGTACCCGTCCCCGCCGTCCGCCCGAATTATCGCAGTTCCGAACTACATTCAGCTTAAAATTCTCCCATCGCCCATATTCACAATTAAATCCGAAGCTTCGCCAATAATGGGATCATGACTCACGATAATAAATGTTTGCTGGTTTTTTAAGTGCAACTCCCTCATTAAGTTTACTATTTCTCTAGCCGTCTGTGTGTCCACCGAACCAGTTGGCTCATCAGCCAACACCACCGCTGGATTATTAATTAAAGCTCTGGCTATAGCCACTCTTTGCTGCTCCCCGCCGGACAGCTCGCGAGGCAAGTGATTTATCCTATCCTTTAATCCCACCTTTTCAAGCATATCTGCTGCCATTGTTTTGGCTTTTTGCTTGAGAGATTTCTTGTATCTTAAAGGCAAAATCACATTTTCTAGGGCTGTTAGTGTAGGCAGTAGATTATAGTTCTGAAAAATAAAACCAATCTTTTCCCTTCTGATATAGGGCAGCTCGCTCTTCTTTAGATTAGTAATGTTTTCATCACCAAAAATAATCTGACCCTCATCCGGCTGATCCAAGCAGCCAATCATATTCAATAGAGTGCTTTTGCCACTACCAGAACGTCCCATAATTGTCAAGAAGGAGCGATCCTCCACAGTTAAATTCACACCGTTAAGTGCTTTTACTTTGATATTACCCATTTTGTATATTTTCTTCAAGTTTTCTATGTAAATCTTCAAACTGCTCACTCCTACTCGCTTTTTAAAGCTAAGATGGGATCGATTTTTGCTGCCCGATAAGCCGGATACAAACCAGCGAGCATGGCAATAAAAACAGCAAATACCAAGGAACCTAGGGCTAACCTTGTTGTCAAAGTAAATACTGTACTCCCGGTTTCCGCAGTGGCAATAATATTCACGCCATAAATACAAAGGCTTCCCAACCCCAAACCTATGCACCCAGCAAAAAAACCCATTAGTGAAGATTCTAACAGATACTCTCTTAAAATATCTGCATCCCGGAAACCTATAGCTTTCTTCAATCCTATTTCCCGAATACGCTCCGTAACCGACATGAGCATGGTGTTGATAACTGATAGTCCCCCTACCACCAAAGCAATCATCGCACTGGCTAAAACAATCAGGCTAAACATGACCATGCTCTGCTCTACGTTTCTGATTCCTCTCTCCGGCGAAACTGCTTGCAGATGAGGCAACTCTTCCATGATTCTGGACGCAACGGTGTGAGCCTCTTCCTTATGAGCTACAGCAGTTATAGTAGTAACAAAATCTTTATACTCTATGAATTCAAGGAGAGGCTGGGTTTTTACCAACAATTCCCGAGCATCTTCTAATGGAATAAGCATTGCATTATCAGGACCACCCATGACACGATTGAAGATGCCAACCACTGCAAATTGTTTTCCCCGGTTTGTAATGATATCACCCACACTTACGTTTTGCTGAGTGGCAAGATTGATACCCATAACTGCGATACCCCTACTGCCTTCCTCCCACCAGTCACCCCTGTAAAAACTGAGCCGCACATGAGGATTAATATATTTGTCGGCCTCAATCTGTTGATTGATATTTGTGCCGATTATCTGCGCTGGCATACCATAACCTACCACTGGTGCCTGTTCATCAAACGGCAATACGATACCATGCATAACTGCCCGCACACCTTCAACTTCTTCTAGTTTTGCCGCTACAGATAGCGGGAAAACACTCCCTCTCCTAGATGCTCCGCCTGCCCCATCCGGGAATACAGCGATGTTGGTTTCTAATTGACGGATAATATTTGCCATTATTATATTCGTATTTTCAGCCATCCCACCCATCATCACCAAAGCAAACACCCCAATTGCAATGCCAAGTACTGTCAATGCGCTTCTGAGCCTTCTCCTAGCTATGCTACGAAATGCTTCCATAAACACGTCTCCTCCTCCGAAAATATGGCGACTGGTTGGCACCCTATGTGCCCCGAATATTATGCTTTATATAAGGCAACTTACGGACAAATGTCCCCGTCTTCGGCGTCTTACGTCCCCAGCGTCGCGTCCCCCGCCTCCCCCTTTCCCGCGCGTTTTTGAAACTTATCGCTGGCTTGTGCGTATTACTCTGGAGGTAATGCGCAAGAAGGAGTGGGGGATGATGTGGAAACGCATTTTCGTGCGCACTGTTTGGCTGCTACTGCTGCTGACGCTCTTGGTCGTGCTGCTGTTTGACTTCCACTCCTTCCGGCCGACAGCGCTACCTGCCACGCATCAAGCTGCCCTCATAGCACACGTCACAAGCGAGCAGTGGGAAGGGAGCGAAGTTCTGGCGCAAAGAGTTCCTAGCGGTTATGCGGTCACGCTGATCCGCCGCTTCCCGGATGGACAAGTGGCTAGGTACCGCTACGAAGTGAGCGACCAATTGGCGGTGACCGAGATAGGGGTAAGCGTCAGCTATCCGCCGCGTAACGCAGTTAACCTCCTGCTGGCCCTAACGTTAGGGTTGCTGCTTAGCGGATACGCGGTTCTGACTTGGGTCAAGAAACGGCGTCGCTAGCCAAAGTCTATCGGCGTGGGGATGATTATCTGCTTGATGCTTTCGATGGCAAAGTCGTCCGTCATGCCCGCCACATAGTCGGCAACGATGCGCACCGTAGGGACTGCATCAACCTCATAGACCTGCCGCATGCTCTTCAGAAACTCGCCAAACTGAGCGTCGAGGCGAATCGTGCCGCGCGCGTAGGCCGCTAAGTCCCAGCCTTCCCGCGTGAACAACGCCAGTAGATAGTCAAACACCCCGTCGATCATGCGCTTACAGAACACGCGGTAGCGCTCCATGCGCGGATGCTGATAAATGCGCTCCTTATTGAAAGCATATAGTCTCAGCATCAGCTCGTTTTTGTCATCGGAAAAGCCGACGTAGTCTTGGCCTAGTGATTCCTGCACTACGTCGGCTACCAGCGTGCCGATAATTTGCCCGTTAGAACTGCCCAGCGCCTGACGCACTGCGGGGTCTACCTCGGCTAGCGTAACAAATTTGGCGGTAATGGCGTCTTCTAAGTCGCGCCCTAGGTAGGCTATTTTGTCGGCGAGGCGCACCACACACCCTTCGTAGGTGTTAGGGGCCTGACCGCGGTCCGTCACCTCGTCCAATACTTTTTGCCGCGACTCGGGAGCAAGGCGTTGCTCAAAGCGCTCTCCGCAGTGGCTGACGATGCCGTCGCGGACGCCGTAGGTCAGGTTGAGCCCCGTGCCGTCATGCGCCAGTATGTCTACGACGCGCAAACCGTGTAGTTCATGTATAAAGCCGCCAATATCTGCCATGCGTTGGTGCAGCACACGCTCTCCTTCGTGCCCAAAGGGGGCGTGCCCGAGGTCGTGCGCTAAAGCAATAGCTTGCGCTAAGTCTGCGTCGAGTCCTAGCGCCCTGCAAATAGTCGCGGCAATTGTGGCCACGTGCAACACATGCTCCATGCGTGTGCAGACGTGGTCGTTTTGTGGCGCGTAAAACGCTTGCGTCTTGTGCTTAAGGCGCCGGAAGGGAGTAGAGTGAATGATGGCCGTCACGTCGCGAAAGTAGTCGCCGCGCATGTCCGCTTCGCGCGGGTGCCTACGTGCGCGCAATACATGCGGTGGCAGAGGATTAAGCATGGATTTCCTCCCTTGCAGTGCATAAATGAAAGACAAAAAATGAAAGACGAAAGACAAAAAATGAAAGACGAAAGACAAAAAATGAAAGACGAAAGGCAAAAAACAAAAGACAAAAAATTATAGCGACAAGAAGCCGAGTACCGACACAAGCGCATGTTTGTGCTGCCATTCTCGCCCGGCTAGCCGCCCTGCCGCCTGCCGCGCCTTCTCCTCCGGCGCGGCTAGGTCATAATAGTGTTGCAGGCTTTCACGGTCAAGCTGGTGCTTTAGCTCAATACCTACATACAATCTGAGTGCCTGGGCCTCCACTTCGGTGAGTTCCGCGAAGGCTGCTACGCACAGAGCGCGCTCCAACACCCCCGCAAAGTGCTGGCGCGCTTGGGGGGTGGTAAGTACAGCGTCGGGGCGGAGCTGCAGCACCTTGCACAACAGCTGCAGGTATTGTCTTAGCTGGCCTTCTG
The DNA here is from genome assembly GCA_002292025.1 of Firmicutes bacterium UBA994. Lineage (GTDB taxonomy): Bacteria > Bacillota > UBA994 > UBA994 > UBA994 > UBA994. The sequence continues at coordinate 905 of DBBC01000138.1, read as the reverse complement.
TGCACTCCATATGTGCTGTTATATCCAGAAGTTGCGCGGACTTAAGCGCGGCTAGAAGTCGCGCGAGCTTGGTCAGGACGGCGAGCATTTTGTCAGCGCTTAGCGCGCTCCCTTGCAACGGAAGCGCAATACTCGGACGCAAGCGGTCTAGTTCCGCTAGCCCTCGCGGGGTAACTTGCACGAGCGGCAGGGTTTTGCCTTGCGCTTCTACCTGCACTGTCTCCACAAACCCGCTGCGCTCAAGGTGGCTCAGAGACTGCTGAACATCCGGATAGGCAAGACCAGTCAAGGCACCAAAAAGTGCCTGGATGCCGCTCTCACGTGCTAAATGCTGTGTGCTGAAGCTAGCTTCGCCTAAAAGAAACTTAACAATACCGCTGCGGCCCCGTTTGCCGCTAAAAGCTTTAGCACAGAGCAAGAGCAGCGCACGCACTTCCTCCTGCGTCAGGTTCATCTCGCCACCTCCCACAAGAGATATACGGTGCGATACTGTTTTTTCCTGCTATAATGCAAGTAATGGGTGAAGGTGAAGTCGAATCTCGCCGGAGGTGGTCTCACATGCAATGGATAGGTGAAGGTTTAGTTACAGCTCTGCGCATGCTGGCGACGGGTGAAGGGGAAATCTACAGCATCGCTTGGCTGACTATCAGCGTAAGCGGCGGCGCCACTCTGCTTAGCGTGTTCCTCGGTGTTCCGCTCGGAGCTTACCTCGGGTTAGCGCGTTTTCCGGGACGGGCAGCAGTTCGCACCGTGGTCAACTCTACTTTAGGTCTGCCACCGGTGGTGGTGGGGTTGTGGGTGAGCCTATTTCTATGGCGAAGCGGTCCTTTAGGCGAGCTCAGGCTGATGTACACACCCTACGCCATGGTTATTGCCGGGTTCATAATCGCTCTGCCGCGGGTGAC
>DBBC01000087.1 GCA_002292025.1 Firmicutes bacterium UBA994 | reverse complement strand
TCCAACTTCTAACTTCCAACTTCCAACTTCTAGTTTGGTGGGCCCACTAGGACTCGAACCTAGGACCAATCGGTTATGAGCCGACCGCTCTGACCAACTGAGCTATGGGCCCGTTAAAATGGCTCCTCAGGTAGGGCTCGAACCTACAACCTACCGGTTAACAGCCGGTTGCTCTGCCATTGAGCTACTGAGGAATGCGAGGAATGTCGCGTATGCTATCGACACTCAGAATTATACGTAATGCAAGCCCTGACGTCAACAAAATATTTTACTCCAAAAAGTCCTTTAGCCACTTACTGCGGCTGGGATGCCGCAGTTTGCGCAAAGCTTTGGCCTCAATTTGGCGAATTCGTTCTCGTGTCACGCCAAACTCCTGCCCTACCTCCTCCAGCGTACGGGGCCGCCCGTCCTCGATCCCGAAGCGCAGACGCAAAACTTTTTGCTCACGCGTGGTCAGCGTTGAAAGCACTTCGCCCAACTGACCACGCAGTAGTGCAAACGAGGCGGCGTCAGCCGGCGCCAGTGCGTCTTCGTCAGGGATGAAGTCACCGAGGTGAGAATCCTCTTCTTCGCCGATGGGTGTCTCTAACGACACAGGTTCTTGCGCGATCTTGTGGATTTCATGCACGCGCTCTACGGGCACGTTCATCTGCAAAGCAATTTCTTCCGGGGTCGGCTCGCGCCCTAACTCTTGTAGGAGCTGACGCGTAATACGAATCAGCTTATTTATAGTCTCGACCATATGCACCGGGATACGAATGGTGCGGGCCTGATCGGCAATGGATCTTGTAATAGCTTGCCTTATCCACCACGTGGCATACGTCGAAAACTTATATCCTTTGCGATAGTCAAACTTCTCGACCGCCTTCATTAGCCCGAGGTTGCCTTCTTGAATCAGGTCAAGGAACAACATGCCTCGCCCCACATAGCGCTTAGCAATGGACACAACCAAACGCAGGTTAGCCTCTACCAGCCGCCGCTTCGCCTCCTCGCTCCCATTCTCCATGCGCTTGGCTAAGTCCACCTCTTCTTCAGAGGTGAGCAAGGGTACCCGCCCAATTTCCTTCAGGTACATGCGCACAGGGTCATCGAGCCGCAAGCCGTCAGGAATGCCGATGTCACCTGTCTCCGCTTCTTCTTCCGACGCTTCCGGTTCGGTGCGTACAATAGCTGTGTCAGGATTATTAGGGTAGATCGTTCCCATGGAGCTGCTGTCCGCCACAAGGTCAATGCCGAGTGATGCCAGCCCCTCATAGAATTCGTCTATCTGCTCAGGTTCCATCTCTATTTCACTGAGATGTTCGCCAATTTCTTTGTAGGTTAAAACGCCGCGTTGCTTGCCGCGTTCTATAAGCTCTTTGATTGCCTCAGCCTGCGTCTCTTTCTTGTTCACGTCGTGTGCCCCCTCAACTGGGAAACTTTCTCTCTATCTCTTAGGGTTTCTTTGCGCCGATGATAGGCTTTCAGCTCCGCTTCCAATGACACCTTGACCTCCTCCCTCTGCTCAGCAACGAGGGCGTCTGCGGTCCTTGTTATTTTCTGCGTCAGCGCGAACTCTTCGATTCTCACAAAACATTCATTCGCCAAGCTCAAGTCATTTCCCTCTAATTCTTCGGCGTTTAGCGCAGCAGTTAGTTCTGACTTTAGTTCGGGGGCAAGCTCGTGCGCTAAGTGCATGGGATCTTCGCCGGGGCCGATGTCATGCGCTAGCCATGTGGCTAAGTGGCGATACTTATCGTCGATAAAGCCGATGCTTTCCCAGCGGATGAATACGGACTGCCGCTCCTCCGCGTGTCGTACCATGATGGTGAGGAGGATGCGTGAAACCTTAACCCAACCAGGTATTAGTGTCGGCGCAGCGTTCTGAGCGCCTGTAGGACGCGGTGGTTTAGAGAGTGTAGTAGCAGATTTTTGCCCCATCGCCTTTGCCAACTCCGCGCGCAGCGCTTCCTCCGGCAATTTGTACTGCCTGATAATTTGCTTGACGTATGCGTCGCGCTCGATGGCGTTGCTCACCCCGGCCAGCACCTTAGCTGTCTCTGTGCCAAACGCCCCAAGACCCAACGGCGAGTTCCGGTCATGCAGTTTGGCAAGCCTGCTGATACGGTACATAGTAGCGGACAGGGCCTCGCCTCCGACTGCGGCCAAAAATTGCTCGCGTCCAAACGCGCGCAGGAATTCGTCTGGGTCCTTGCTCTCTGCCAGATAAGCGACCCTAACCGCCAGCCCTTTGCCCTCTAGCACCTCAATGCCGCGCAGCGTCGCATTCTGCCCCGCCGTATCGGCATCAAAGCAAAAGGTAACAAGTGGCGCATAGCGCCTAATGACCATGGCGTGCTCAGGCGAGAGCGCCGTCCCTAATGTGGCGACGACGTTGTCGATGCCGTATTGCCAAGGAGTTATGGCATCCATATACCCCTCCACGACAACCGCGAATCCTGCCTGCGATATGGCTTTGGCAGCGCGATCGAGTCCATATAGTTCTTTGCTCTTCGAAAACAAAGGAGTCTCGGGCGAGTTCATGTACTTAGGACCCGCGCCCTCCTGAATGTCACTGAGCAATCTGCCCCCGAAAGCAATAACCTGTCCTTGGCGGTTGCGTATGGGGAACATCACGCGGTGGCGAAAACGGTCATAGAGTCCCTTCTCGCCTTGCACGGCTAACCCCATACGCAGTAATTCTGCCGCACTGATGCGCTGCAACCCCGCGCGCTCAAGGAGTGTGTTCCAACCGGGCAGGCTGTAGCCCAGCTTAAGTGAAGCAATCAAGTCTGTCGATAGCCCGCGCTGTCTAAGATAATCCCGCGCCTCGCGGCCGAGAGAGTCGTTTAATAATTGGCGGTGAAAAACATCCGCCGCCCAAGCCATGGTTTTTAAGTCGCGTTCACGTGCCTGCCGCCTAGCAAGCACGTCCGGAGCGTCAGAACGCGATGCCGGCAAAACGATACCCGCTCGCTCGGCAAGATTCTCGAGTGCTTCGGGGAAAGTCATTTTTTGGTGCTCCATAACAAAACTTAGGACGTTACCTCCCGCCTGACAGCCAAAGCAATAGTACATCTGCTTTTCTTGATTTACGTTAAAGGACGGGGTTTTCTCGGCGTGAAAAGGACACAGGCCAAAGAAGCTCTTCCCGCGCTTCTCAAGGCGCACGTGCTCCCCCACAACCTGCACTATGTCCACGCTGTTGCAGACACTCTCCACAATCTCTCGTCCATATTCCGGCATCAGTTTCCACCTAACTTTTAACTGCTCAGACGCCCGATATTCGATCCACGAAGGACACGAAGGGCACTAGTTCCCTAATTTGTCGCGACGGTTGTAGTACTCAATGATTTTTGAGGCCGTTTCCTCGACCGCGCGTTTGGTAACGTCGATGATGCGACATCCCGCCGCTCGCATGATGCCTTCCCCATATCGCAGTTCCTCATTAATGCGCTCAAAACTGGCATAGTTAGCGTTACTGGCCAGACCTAGCGCCTTGAGCCGCTCTTGGCGTATAGACTGCAGTTCCTCGGCTCTAATCGTCAAGCCGAAGATGCGATCCCGCGGCACAAGATAGATTTCATCAGGCGGGTTGACCTCGGGGACGAGCGGCACATTGGCTACCCTAAGACCGCGATGCGCTAAGTACATACTGAGCGGAGTTTTGGACGTGCGAGATACCCCCAGCAAGACAATTTCTGCTTTTAGTAAGCCGCGCGGATCCTTGCCATCGTCATACTTCACGGCAAACTCCACCGCCTCCACCTCGCGGAAATACTCTTCGTCGAGTTGGTAAATGAGACCGGGTTGGAGTTTAGGCTGCGACTCACAGATAGTCGAGAAACCGTCCATCATCGGCCCTAAAATATCGATCGCGGCGATTCCCGCCGCCTGACAGCGCGCGTTGATATGGGCACGAAACTCCGGCAATACCAAGGTGTGCACCACAAGCGAGCGCAAACCTCTCGCCTCTGCCACTACCTCATCTAGTGCCTCGCGCGTGGAGATATACGATACACGACGAAAATCCATATCATTGTCAAACTGACTGGCTGCCGCATGCGCCACCCGATGCGCCGTCTCGCCTAGGGAATCTGACACGATGAAAACAACAATCTTGCTCACGTACGTCCTCCTTTACTCCGCGCATCAACACGCATGGCGCACAGAAATCCATGGCTCTCCGGCCGCTTCTCTAGTTTGGCAAATACTATGCTGTCGAGTGCCGCGGCTAGTTCCCTTTCACCCGCTACCGGAGCGCACAGACTTTCCACAGCGCGCCAGTCACCACCGTTTAACTTGCGTAAAAGCTTCATGGCGTCATCGCTAACCCTAACTTGTAGGCGTGGGCCTTCGGTTTGGCTGCACTTAAGACACGGAAACCCTGGCAAGTCGACCACCAAATGCTGGCCCGGACGACCCGCGCAGCGCGGGCATGCCTCAGATTCTAAGGCGAACCCAAGCCTTGCCAGTAGACGCAACTCAAAAAACGCTAATAGAAGTTCGCGGTGCTCTGTATGGCTTAGGATGTGCAAGCAGGCGATAAGCAGGCTCAAAATGTCGTCATGCGGCTGCCCATCGACAAGGGAGATATCGACCAGTTCAAGCATGTAGAGGGCATAGGCTAGGCTATCGAGGTCTTCCCGCAGGGGACGGAAGCTCTCCAGCGCTTCGGCTTGACTTAAGGTGGGCAACTTACCCCCGACATAAGCGGTAAATCCAATGTGTGTGAGTGATTGTGTGACAGAGGCATAGCGACTCTGAACTTTCCTCGCTCCCTTGGCTATCACCCGCACCTTGCCGTAACCCGCCGTAAGTATTACAACAAGCCTATCCCACTCGCCCAGATTGCCGGTCCTAAGTACAACGCCCTCAGCCTTGACTAGCGGCATGCCCAGACTTACACTCCTCCACTATCGAGACGCCCGAACTAGTCCCAATGCGATTTGCCCCTGCCGACAGCATAGCTAATGCCAGGGTGAGGTTGCGGACACCGCCGGAGGCCTTGACGCCGAGCTTATCCCCGACAACGCGCCGCATCAGTGCCACGTCCTCTACAGTCGCACCTGCGGGGCCAAACCCGGTAGATGTCTTAACAAAAGCCGCTCCCGCGGCCACAGCCATTTCACATACGCGCGTTTTTTCTTTATCACTAAGGAGAGCGGCCTCCAGAATAACTTTGACCAGCGCCTTATCGGCCGCGTCTACTACGCGGCGAATATCTTCCTCCACCGCCTGTATCAAGCCAGCTTTGAGCCACCCGATGTTAATTACCATGTCGATTTCTGTAGCGCCTTGGCGGACGGCTTCTCGCGTTTCCTCGCACTTAGCATAAGTAGACGCCGCCCCAAGCGGGAACCCCACCACGCTCGCTATGCCGACATCGCCATGCACCGATTGCTTCACCAAGGGGACATAGCAAGAGTTGACGCAAACTGCCGCAAAGTTGTATTTCACCGCCTCTTCGCAGAGCTTACTAATATCCGCAGGCAGGGCGTCTGCCTTAAGTACGGTGTGGTCGATGCATCGTGCCAGTTGCCTATACTCCAAAATAATCCCTACCTTTCTCGCTCATACCCTAAGTGCTTCAGTTCGTGTTCCTTCTGGCGCCAGTCTTTACGTACTTTAGCCCACAGCGCGAGGTGAATCTGACTTCCCAAGAGGCTTTCTATGTCCATCCGCGCCGCCGTGCCAATAGCTTTTAACATGGCCCCAGACTTGCCGATTATTATCCCCTTCTGCGACTCCCTTTCCACATAAATAGTAGCCGTCACGTGCACTATGTCTTCTTGTTCTTTCATGCCCTCAACCACGACCGCGGTAGAGTGCGGCACTTCATCGCGCGTAAGTTCTAAAACCTTTTCGCGGATAATCTCTGCGGCGACAAAACGCTCCGGCTGGTCAATAATCATGTCGACGGGGTAGTACTGCGGACCAATGGGCAATGTAGCGCGTAAGTGCGCGAGGAGCTCCGGCACCCGTTCACCCGTAGCGGCGGATACACCGTACGCCGCCTTAAAATCATACGCGACACGAAAAGCGGCCAATGTGTGCTCGATGGCGGACGGGGTAACGGTATCGATTTTGTTTACGATCAGGACTGCCTGTGCCCCTTGGGGAAACTTAGCGATAATCTCACGCTCGGGCCGTCCGACCCGCGCCTCTGGCTCCACTACCAGCCATATTTGGTCTACTTCCGCAAGTGCCCTAAATGCGGTGGCGACTAGCCGCTCGCCCAAACGGTGGTGAGGTTTATGCACGCCCGGCGTGTCGAGAAACACCGCTTGCAGTCCGTGTTCAGTATAGATGCAGCGAATCTTATTGCGCGTTGTCTGCGGTTTGTCGCTGACAATAAGGACCTTTTCTCCTAATACGCGGTTCAGCAGAGTAGACTTACCCACGTTGGGACGCCCGACCACGGCAATAAATCCAGACTTATGTGCCACGTCGTCTCTCACTTAAAAAGCTTGGCCCAAATGAGTCCGGCAAAAGGCGTGTCAATGTGGTGTCACGCACAGTGCCGTCGCCGGCCACTAAAATTATGTCCATGTCTTCCGCGAACTCGCGCAGTACTTGTCGGCAAGCGCCACAGGGCGAGGGGCTCCCTCTTTCTACGGCTATAGCTACTGCTTCCATTTTTTTCGCGCCATCACTTACCGCTGCTGTTACAGCTGCACGTTCTGCGCACATGGTCAATCCATAAGAAGCGTTTTCCACGTTTACACCGCTGTAGATTTTGCCGGCAGCCAGTACCGCGGCCCCCACCTTGTACCCAGAGTACGGGGCATAGGCGCGGCTGATCGCTGTCTTAGCCGCCTCAATTAACTGCTGACGCATGTTCTGGCTCCCCCTCCCGCTGTTCTACTGCTGACGCATGTTCCGGCGCCTCCTCTTGCTGTTCTACTACTGGCATTGTACCAGTCATAGGTCTGTAAACTCCCCCCGAAACAATAAGCTTTAAGCCGTCATCAACAGGCATGTCTAACTTCTGAACTTCATCTTTAGGCACAAAAACCAGCATGCCAGAGGTGGGGTTGGGCGTAGTAGGGACAAAAACCGCCAACAAATTGCTACCGGTACGCTTTTGCACCTCGCCTTTAACTTCACTCGTGAGGAAGCCAAGCGCATAGATGCCCTTGCGCGGGTATTCAACCAGCACCACCTGTTGAAAAGCAGAATTATCCGGCGCCAAAAAAGCATCCACTATCTGTTTGGTCGAATTGTATATGCCGCGGACAAGAGGCATGCCCAGAAAGAATTTGTCCCAGTACCCGACAGCGCGCCGCCCTACTACGTTTGTCGTGACCATGCCAATGACAATCACGGTCACAGCCGTTACTACAAGGCCGCTGCCTGGGATTGCGGCCAATAGCGGCCCGATGGCAGGCAGCACATAGAAGATACGCGCAAGCAGCCCGTCAAAGAACCGCGACAGCACAATTAAAACGTAAACGGTGACCGCTGCCGGCAATATAACTATCAGCCCTGCTAAAAAGTACGTCTTAACTCTGCGCAAGCGCTCACCCCCTTATTTTATAGCTAGGAATAGGGCCCAGAGCTTAGGCCCGAGCACTAAGCAGCCCACCAGCACTGCCACGACGGAAGCCACCAGCACTCCGCCGGCGGCAAGGTTCTTGGACGCGGCAGCTAGCTCGCTTTCATTCGGATGCGCGAGGTCTACCGCTCTTTCCACGGCTGAGTTGATGAGCTCAAGCCCTACTACTGCCCCTGCTGCCAGCAACAAGACCGCCCACTCCATGGTGCTAAGCCCAAGTGCTAGGCTAACGACTCCCAATAATACCAGCGCCGCAAAATGTATCCGCATATTGCGCTCTTCCCGCAGCGCTGTCCTTATTCCTGCATGTGCATCGTGGAAACTGTCGCGCAGTGTATGCTGCCGTTTCACCTCGTCAAACCCGCCTCGCTCAGAATGCTTTCGGTCAGTTCGTGCATCTTGCCGCAGTTCTGTGCATCGTGCTCAAACCCGGCTAGGTGGAGCAGCCCGTGCACCAACAGAAATGCCATCTCTCGTTCTAGGCTGTGGCCGAATTCAGCGGCCTGCGCCCGCGCCCGCTCCACCGAGATAATAATATCGCCCAGCAGCTTTGGTGCTTCTTCAGGCATAACCAGCTCTTCCTTACACGCATCGGCAAAAGACAATACGTCGGTCGGGCAATCCTGTCCGCGAAAGTCTCGGTTTAGGCGTTGCATTTCTTCATCATCGACAAAGGCTAGGCTGAGTTCCGTATCTGTAGCCAGCGAAAGTCTAGCCCCTGCCCGTGTGGCTAGCGCCGTCATCAGTTCCGGAAGGTGGGGGGGCAAGGGAAACTTGTCCTGCGTGTTTGTCCACAGCACCTGCATACTTTAACCCTCCTTGTTGCTCGGGGTACTCGATCCGGGGGTGAAAAGTGCTGGATAGAACCCGTACAAAGACCGCGCCAATTTTATCTAGCTCCTTGAAGGTCAATTCGCTTTCGTCGAGCTGCTTTGCATAGAGTCTTTCTCTGATCAGCCCGTGAACCTTGTCCGCCATCTGAGCAGGCGTAGGCATCTTTGTCGACCGCACTGCGGCCTCCACCACATCCGCCAGCATGACAATGGCCGACTCTTTGCTGCGCGGGCGCGGCCCTTCGTAGACGTAATCGCCGGGTTCTGCGGTTTGACCTTGTTCTTGTGCCTTGGCGAGAAAGTACTGCACCATGGATGTGCCGTGATGTTCTTTAATGATGTCAATCAACACAGGCGGGATCTTATGCTTTTCGGCCAGTTGCACGCCATCCGGGACATGGCTGATGATCACTGACGCGCTTAACTGCGGCGGATAGTCGTTGTGCGGGTTCTCCATCATAATCTGATTCTCAATAAAAAAGTACGGGCGCATCAGCTTGCCCACATCGTGATAGTAGGCACCAACTCGCGCCAAAAGAGCGTTAGCCCCAACTTCTAGTGCTGCTGCTTCAGCCAAATTAGCCACTATGGCACTATGGTGGTATGTGCCCGGAGCTTCAAACAAGAGTCGTTTCAACAGCGGCTGATGCGGGTTTGATAGTTCAACCAACTTAATGGACGAAGTCACGCCAAAGGCTTGCTCCAAAAACGGCAGGAAACCTAATGCCAAAACAGCGGACAGCAGACCGCCCCCAAAGCCCCAAGCTAGGTCAATCACTATCTGTGGCCGCAACCCTCCATATAGCAGGCCCAGCGCCATTATCGCCAGCACGTTCACCAGACCCACCGCCATGCCGCTTCGCGCTATGCCGCTGCGGTGTTCGTGCGTGGAAACAGCCCGCACCCCGACCGCTGTGCCTAAGAGCCCTACCATCAGGTAGGGCAGTTCGTGTCCCACCAATCCGACTGCGCTTAGACTCAGTGCGCCTCCCACAATCAGCCCCACCTTGGCGTTAAGCAACACCGTGAGCAAAATGCTTGCCCCGGCAATGGGGAAGAGATGCCCCGATAGGGTGGACAACCCTAGGCCAATGAACATCGTACCTGCATACACAACGGCAATGAGGGCGAATTCTGCGGTGGTAATGTCACGCTCTCGTTCGGCGCGAGACAAATATAGTGCCGGCACCCCGACAGCTATCAGTGCAAACAGCAGGCTGCCCAGTATCACCCTCCAAGCGAAAGTGCGCCGCAAAAGGCCGAGAGCTTGCAGCAACATGATCTCGCGTTCTGTCGCGATTTCGCCTTGCCCAATAATCTTCTCGCTAATCTGCAACATAACGGGCTGGACCCTGTCTTTCGCCTCACTGCGCAGCCTCTCTGTGGCAGTTTCATTGAAGCGCATGTTCGGAAGCATGACACCCCTAGCCAGTTCAGACAAAAGTGCGCGATACGAAGCTCGGAGGCCTGAGTTCTGCAGCGCTGTTACCACCGCCGCGCGTGCGCCTTCGAGTCCGTCAACTTTAATGCCGAGCCTATAGACCGGGTCAAGTGCCAGCCTGAGTTCGGTCAGCAGTTGTTCTGCGCTCCCCGCATCCAGCGTTAAGCCGGTCTGAACGGCACTGTCTGTAATCGCGAAAGTCACCCCCGCCCGCACCATCTCTGCTCGCCTGCCGGCATCAGGTTCGGTTTGAGCAGTATGCACAAAGAAATTTAAAATAGATTCGGCCTCTTTGCTCACGCGATCGCTGACCGTGGGGTCCTGCTCAAAGACCTCCGCTACTCCCTGTGCGGCCTGACGCCGCAGGAGCGCCGTGGTAAAAGTATCTTCGATTACACGTGGTGCTCCAATGTAGCGTGGGCTGGCTTGACCTATCTCAATATCTACCGCTTCGGGCACTAAGGTGAACACCAGCGCTACTACTGTCACTCCATAGGCGAGCACCAGCAGCAGTCCCCGCTGCCAGATGGCCAGCCGTTTGAGTGTCGGCCGTAGACGTGCAAAGCTCAGATAGCTCATTTACTCTCCTCCCCGTGTGCTGTTATCTCATAGGCTTGAATAATCTTCTGTACTAACGCATGACGGATGACATCGGTATGGGAGAGAAAGACGAAGGCTATGCCCTCGATATCGGCCAATACTCGCTTGGCGTCCATTAAGCCTGATACTTTACTGCGCGGCAAATCTGCCTGCGTCAGGTCGCCCGTCACTACGGCCCGTGACCCAAATCCCAGACGAGTGAGAAACATCTTCATTTGCTCCGGTGTCGTATTCTGTGCCTCATCCAAGATGACATAGGCATCGTCCAGAGTGCGACCGCGCATGTAAGCGAGCGGGGCAACCTCGATGATGCCTTTCTCCATATGCTTGGCAAAAGTTTCGACCCCCATAATGTCATACAGTGCGTCATACAGAGGGCGCAGATAAGGGTCTACTTTGTCTTGCAGGTCGCCCGGCAGGAACCCAAGACTCTCCCCTGCCTCCACCGCTGGGCGGGTGAGCACCAGCCGGCTAACCTCCCGCGCCTTTAGCGCGGCTACAGCGTGCGCCATGGCTAGGTACGTTTTGCCTGTTCCGGCTGGACCTATACCAAAAACTATATCGTGCGCGCGTAAGGCATCGAGATATCTTTTCTGACCTGCGGTCTTGGGTCTAATCTGCTTGCCACGTGTGGTCTGCACGATAACGTCGGTCGCCTGTGCAAAGGTGCGTACAGCTTGTCCTTCCCCAGCCAAACGCAAAAGATAAGTCACGTCTCCCCGGCCTAACTCCCCCCCGCTACGCAGAATCTCTAGCATCCCCTTGATAACTTGCTCCACCTTGGACACATGCGGCACGGCTCCTGAAATCACCATCTCGTTGTCCTTGCTAAAGAGACGCACCGGGAAGGCAGCCTCAATGGCACGCAGGTTCTCGTCGTGTAGGCCGAACAATTTGGCTGCCTCGCTGTTATCGCGAA
>DBBC01000008.1 GCA_002292025.1 Firmicutes bacterium UBA994 | reverse complement strand
AGCAAATCATTCTGTTCGAATTAATCCCTCCTTAGAAATCCAAAATATTTTGAATTTTGCCAGCTCTTGGAACCATTTAATTCTTTTTGTCAGGTTGTGGTAAGTTGGAAAACCATCAGGAAATGCTAATGCCAATTCTACATCTTTAGATTCGTCGCGATAAAGAATGATATTGAATATACCTTGGGAAAACCAATGCCTTGCCTGAGTGTTTTGGCTCTTCTCCGGCCAGCCCTTAACAGAAATCCATAGTGTTTTTCCCTCTGGCGTAATTGCTTCTATGTCCTTTCCACTCTCACGCAAGGCAGTATTTGCGATTGACATCATCCTGAACTCATTTTTAGCTAGGTAGCTGGCAAGCACAGCTTGGATATTACCTTCCCAATACCACGGGCGGACGCCCCCAACATCGGAAGATTTGGGCTCAATCATCATCTCTTGTTTAATTTGGTTAGCTTCTGAAACTTCTGGATTTAATGAGTTGGTGATTTTTGTTTTGCCACAACCTGTACATCGACCTCGGTTTCTGAATAGTTTCCTAGTTTTTGCTAATCTGCACCCAAGTTGGTTGATCTGTTGTCTTGGAGTAATTCCTGTCTTATCCGATAGGCAGTCATCGCACCATATATTCCCATTTTGTTTAAGGAACTGTAGCAGCACTTCCGCATTAGCCATTTTATTCCTCCTTTTCCTTCTATATCACAGGAAGGGGACCTCCATTATTAAAGTTTATGGGCTCTTTTTCGTAATAGGCAGGTTTTCGAATTGCACATAAAGCCATATAGACGAACTCAGAGTTCGCCTAACCCGCTCTGGTTTGCCAAATGTTAGCATCTCCCGTGATAGTTGTCAAGCTCACTGGTGCACGCTTGCGATCCAATCAAATGATAAACGCAGAAACCCTGGGGGCACCGTTGCGAGGATCAAACAAAACGCCCTTTTGTTGGATATGCACAGAAGGTTGGCATCATTCGAGCTCACCGTTTATCCACTTCAGAACCGGCACCATCTGGGGTACTCTAGGAAACAAGTCCAGCCTTAGTGGCCTCAGGGCAAAGGGATTATGGTAGATGTGCGCTAGGTGAACGTGGTTATCCTCAAGCCATTTGAATGAATAAAAAAGCATTGCTGACAGGTCTTCGTGACAGCGTTTCCCTTCCCGCACAGAGGTGAAGAATCCGTTGGGCTTTCGCCTCCGCTTGACGGATCCTCTGACAGCCCTGGGCCTCCGGTGGGGAGGATCAATCGAGCGGTTGTAATGGCCACGTAAGGCTCCATTTTTACCTCGGGCGCTATGTATTCTTAGAGTGCCGAAGTGTGTATTTCTATACTGCCGAACACAACAACCCCCCTTCAGGCTCATTCTTCAATTAGAATAGACTGTGTCGGGAGATGTTTCCTTGCGCGAGGCAAGCACGGGGTTTACTGAAAGCTTACCCGAGAACATCTTGGAGTTGAAGCGCTTCCGGGACGGCAGCCTCAACCGGGAGTTGAACCGTTACTTCAACAAGCGCTACCCGGATTACAGGTCGCAGGGCGATCCCTTCGATCAATTCGCCCGCCATCAAGTCGGACGGTGGGAGATCGGGCTGGAAGAGATCCTGCGCTGGATCCACACCCACCCCCACGTCACCTCCGTTACACCGGAATGGAATACCGTCTTCGCCTATATGACCCGGGAAATTTTGAACGGAGATTAATACAGGTTCTGCGGGGGCACGGCACGCTGTGCCCCTACTTACTCTTTAAGTATTCACGCGCGGCCTCTACAAAAGTGCGAAAAATACGCCGCGCCTTCTCATCCTCGTCGAACATCAACTCCGGGTGAAACTGGAAGCCGAGCCAGAAAGGGTTGCCCCGGGCTTCGATAGCCTCAATGTACCGCTCGGCGCTGTATGCGGAAACGACAAAGCCCGGCGGCGGCTCCGCGACAACCTGGCAATGAAAGCTGTTTACCTCCCAAACGGTTTCCGCGCATATTTGGGCAAGCTTGGTTTTCGGTATTATATTGACAGCATGAGCCGCCAAAGCCTGTTCGTCATCCTGAACATGGCCCGGAACGGTTTGCTCTTTAATTCTGCCGCCTAACACCTCGGCGATCATCTGGTGTCCGCGGCACATCCCCAGGACCGGTATGCCCCTCTTCCAGGCTTCCCTGATCAGGAGAGCCTCAAAGCGGTAGCGGAGCGGCTGCTGGCCGGCCAATCCGGGCATATCGCCAGCTTTAAACCGCCGGGCGTGTCCGCCGCCGGTAAAGATCAGCCCGCCGATCCGGTTCAGGACGGCTTCGAGCATGGTTTGCTCCACTCCGGCGGAATATTGGCCAAGAGGAGGGCCAAGAATAACCGGCAAGGCCCCGCACCGGTAGATCACTTCCGTATAAGCTTTACCCGTGTAGATGTTGCCGCCCGGCCGGATCGGATCACCCCAGGTTTCCACGCTCCAGGCCGAAGTTAAACCGATTAATACATCCATTACTTTACCTCGCTTCTTAATATTTGCCCGGCTTCTTTTCAGAAACCCGAAAAAGATCCCCGCACTCGATGCCAGGGAGGCTGTTTCGTTTCTTGGTTCTTCTCCAAAAAGTATAGTTATCCATAGGAGGAATAGCTTTTTGAGAACCCAGGGTTGAGAAAGGCATCTGTCTTTCCTGCCTGCCTGCCTGTGCTGTGCGCAGCACGCAGACAGGTATACTGTACAAGTAGATGCAAATAAAATACCGGGAGGAGACAGATGCCACCTACTATTATAGTAGAATGGCTCAATCTTGCAAGTGTAAGATTTGATAAGGCGATTACTCAGGGTGATTGCACCGAACTTCATCCTT